>JABDHF010000012.1 GCA_013285595.1 Bacteroidota bacterium | reverse complement strand
CAGCGCAATATCCGCCACCACCGGTAACTGTAAATACTGCAGGTAATGAATTAACTACAACTGCAGCAGTACCCGACATAGTAGTAGAACAGCCGGTAGCTACGATGGTAGCTACTACATTGTAAACACCTGCCGTGGTATATATACCAAAGTCGAGCAATGAGCCTGTACCCGTAACAGGTGCGCCCACATTAGCGCCCGCCAGCGTGAGCTGGTAAGATGTGCCAACCACTGAGCCGCCAAGGCCAATATGAACACCAGCTGCACCAGTACAGAACTGGCCACCGCCGGTAACTGCAAATGAAGCAGGCGCCGGATTAACAGATACGATAGCGCTACCACTCATTGTGCTGACACAGTTCGTGGTTGGGTTAGTAGCCACTACTGTATAGCTACCCGCTGTAGTTTGTAATCCAAAATTTATTGTTGCGCCCGTACCGGCTACAGTAGTGCCTGCAGGAATGCTGCCGGCAAATAATTGATAGTTGATACCAATAGACGAATTATTAAGGAATACGCCAACACCGCTGCCACCAGGGCAATAGGAACCTCCACCGGTAACTGCAAATGCAGTTGGCAAAGGCAATACAGAAACGATAGCGCTACCGGTCATTGTACTGGTACATGCAGTGCCGGTATTCGTTGCGATCACACCATACGTGCTGTTAGCGGTTTGTGCGCCAAGATCAATTGGGAAGCCTGTGCCTTCAAGGAAAGAGCCTACTGCGCCAAAGCTATTGAACAACTGGTACCTTACTCCTGATTGTGAACCATTGATACCAACGTGTACGCCACCAGTGCCGGAGCAATAGCTGCCGCCACCTGTCATGGCAAATGTAGCAGGCAGAGAATTAATAACTATGATAGCTGAGCCAGTCATTGTGGCCGTGCAGGAAGTAATAGAGTCTATCGCAACAATGGTATATGCGCCTCCAGGCTGAGCGCCAAAATCAAGCGCAGAACCAGTTCCGAAAACCGGGGTTCCTACAGGGAAGATACCATTCAACAGTTGGTAATGAACACCATTCGCAGAGCCTGTCAGCCCTACATGGGGGAATGGCGATGTACTGCCCAGGCAATAGCTGCCGCTGCCTGTTACTGTGAAGCTGGCTGGCGCAGGATTAATGCTTACTACCGCTGATGATGCACAGCCAGTAGTTAATGTATAAGAAATAGTCGCAGTGCCGCCGGCTACACCAGTAACAATACCTGTACCAGAACTTACTGTTGCTATAACAGTATTTGCACTGATCCAGGAACCACCGGTAGAAAGATCAGCCAGGGCTACTGTAGAGCCCGGACATATTATTGCCGCACCTGTTACAGCAAGTGGCAGCGGGTTCACCGTTACAATTTGGGTTACAAATGCACTGCCACAGCCATTCGCTGTAGTATATGTGATCGTTGCAGTACCGGCAATTAATCCGCGCACTATGCCAGTGGCGTCAACTGTAGCTATACTCGTAGTGTTGCTGGTCCAGGTACCACCGGTTACTATATCAGTTAATGTTGTTGTGCTGCCACCGGCGCATACCGCTGCAACACCACCAATAGATGCTGGCGTAGCCAATGGGTTTATAGTAATCACGGCAGTTGCAGCTGCAATTCCGCAGCTGTTAGTAGCAGTATAGCTTATTGTTGCCGTACCCGCTGCCACGCCGGTTATAATACCTGTAGACCCTACCGTAGCTGCGGTGGTATTATTGCTGCTCCAACTGCCACCTGTAGTTACATCAGCAAGAGAGGTAGTTGCACCACCCGCACAAACGGAGGCGATACCGGTAATTGCAGATGGCGCCGTTGGCAACGGATTAACAGTAACGATCTTATTCGCTGTTGCGTTACCACAGCTATTAGTTATAGTATAAACAATTGATGCTGTTCCTGTAGCTACACCACTTACAGTACCGGTAGAACCTACAGTAGCTATAGTTGTGTTGGCGCTGCTCCAGGTACCGCCAGTAGTAGCGTCAGTTAACGATGTTGTTGCCCCGGGGCATACTATACCGGCGCCACCTATGGCAGCGGGAGCTGTAGCCAGTGGATTAACGGTAACTATAGCAGTAGCTGATGTATTACCGCATCCGTTAGATCTTGTATAGCTTATTATTGCCGTTCCTGTCGCTACGCCTGTAACCATACCTGTGGTACCCACGGTAGCTATGGCAGTATTGCCACTGCTCCATATGCCACCGGTTGTTACGTCGGCCAGGGAGGTTATTGCGCCACCTGCACATACCGTTGCAGTACCTGTTATAGCTGCAGAAGGTGCAGGAAGCGAATTAACTGTAACTGCAATAGATGTTCCGGCAGTGCCGCATGTATTAGCTATTGTATAGCTTATGGTTGCAATACCTGCCGCTACACTGGTAACGATACCCGTAGAACCTACAGTAGCTGTTGCAGTAGCAGTGCTGCTCCAGGTGCCACCCGTTGTTGCGTCGGTGAGCGAAGTAGTTGCACCTCCTTCACATACTGCAGCTGCGCCGGTTATTGAAGGCGGAGTGGTTGGTATTGCATTCACAGTAACTGAAACATTACCAGAACTTGTACATCCGCCATTGTTAGTAGTTGCTGTGTAAACGATAGTAGCAGCAGACAGTGGCTTTTCATATACGGTATCTTTAACAGTACCTGTATAAGCAGTGGTGCCGGCAGCATCTGTAAACAAGTTTGTAACCGGCGCCCATGTAATAGGAGGCAGTGTATAGTTGATTGTCAGCGACCAGTTAGTAAGCGCTGTTGAGCTGTTGGTAAACGTGGTAGGATTATTAACAACCAATGTCCATGTACCATCAGGTACTGAATATAGTGAAGGCCAGCTGGTAGTATTGGATACAAAACCCGCCGCGCCAACGGAAGGCAATGCGTCTGCTGCAAATGTACCTGTAATAGAAGATGCCGTGCCTGCCGATGCCAGAGTTGTGGTACCTGAAGAGCTCAATACTGTTGCTGAATAGCTTCCAGCGCCATGAACTCCTTCTTGTTTGATCAGGTTAAGAATATTACCGTTTGGCGCTACCAGGTTGAATATATAATCATTCAAAAAGCTGGAGGTGAAATCAACACTTACAGATACGCTTGTAATTGTAGCCCCGGCCGGCACTGCAGACATAATAAGTGAGCTTGTAACTGGCGGAGTACTGCTGCTGCCGCTTGCATCGAGACTAATACTACCCGATGATACCGTTTGCGGACCAGCCAGGCCACGTGACGCGCTCAATAAAGTTACTGCACCACCTACACAGGCGTTGACCGTAGTAGGAGCAACTATTGTAGCCACCGGCGTCACATTATAGGTAACGCTTACCGTATTAGTTGCCACGCAACCTAAAGAAGTAGTGCCGGTTACAGAATATATTATATTAGTAGTTGGATTTGCGATCACCGATGCGCCGGTTGTTGCCGACAGGCTGGTAGATGGAGACCATACATAAGTAGCTGCTGTTCCAGCCGCAGTCATATTTAATCCTGTACCGCCAGAGCATACATTACCACCCGCGGGTGTAACAGTGAATACAGGTAATGGATTAATGGCTACCGTAGCTAATGATGATGTATCTGACAATGAGAAAGCCGTACATGTAGCTACTGCCTTATACACAGTAGTAGATGTAAGCACTGGCGTGGTAAATACTGTAGAGGTAGCCCCGCCTATTGCTGTAAATGAACCCGGTATTCCGGTTGGTGAAGACATCCATTGGTAGGCAATGCCGGTGTTGGCGCTGCTGCCTGTAAGAGATAATGTAGTGCTGCCACTGCCGCAGAAAGCAGAAGAAGCAGGATTAGCGATACCAGCAGTTGGCGCACCGGTACATGGGCCTGCAGTAACCGTTAAAAGTGCAGCTCCCGAGGTATCGTTGCCACCAGACCCCGTAACTATTACACGGTAGGCGTAGCCATTCCAGCCAACCGGAACACCGGCAAGTGAAAGTGTATTTGCAGAAGTTGTCGTTGTTGTTGCAAAGCCAGAGTAAAGACCGGTTGCATCAAGCGATGCACTGGAGATATTTGCCCATGTACCACCGGAAAGCCCTGATGTATTGCGCTGCCATTGGTATGATGTGGCGCCAGCAACTCCGCTAACAGTAAAACCCGCACTGCTGGTAGCAGGTATGGTTACGTTAGCCGGATTGTTTGCAATTGAAGGAGCTGGCATCAGGTCAACACTTCCATTTAAAGTAAAGTCATCAAGCCTGAAAGTACCACCACCGCCGTTTGCAGGGAATAATACTAAATGAACATTAACAGTACCTGTGAGTCCGCTTATAGTATTACTTACCGGAGTTACACCGATAAGCGTTCCGGAGGTAGGGTTTGTGCCGGTACCTATAGGAGTGCCGTTAACATCCAGTGACCAGTTAGCGTAGCCGGTAGCGCTGTGTTGCCTCCAGAAATTAAATGATGATATAGAAGCTGCATAACCACTATTCACATTAAATGTCAAAGTCCATGTGGTGGATGCAGCTCCGGAATTACTTAGGGCAAGCGATGCTCCTGAAGCCCCTGCGAATGTAGTGAACGCACCTGTCGTTGTCCATGTAGAACCTGTAAGATGTGCATTTTCCACAATTGCCGGGTTTGTATAAGGGGAGCTATATGTTCCACCATTAAAATCTTCATCATAAAGAGTTCCGGAAGCAGAAGATGTCATTACGGTAACCAGGGCAGATGTTGATGCTGTACCGCAACCATTGGTTGTAGTATAAGAGATCAATGTTAAACCATTTGCTATACCTGATACAACACCGGTTGCGCTAACCGTTGCTGCTGCAGTATTTGTGCTGCTCCATACACCGCCGGTAACCGCATCGCTCAAGGCAACTGTAGCGCCAGGACTTAGTACCATAGTACCTGTTATAGTTCCGGTATTCGGGAATGGATTTACGGTTACTATTGTTGTAGCGGCCGTTGAACAGCCACTGGTTAAGGTGTAGCTTATTGTTGCTGTGCCTGCTGTTACACCCGTTACAATTCCGCTAGAGCCTACAGTTGCAATAGCAGCGCTTGTACTGCTCCAGGCACCGCCGGTGGTCACATCAGTCAGTGATGTAGCTGCGCCTGCGGGACATACTGTGAAAGCACCTCCAATAGCAGATGGCGCAGCTGGGGCGGTATTCACAGTTACAACAACTGAAGATGCTGAACTAGCGCAGATATTTGTTACCGTATAGCTTATTGTGGTAGTACCCGTTGTTACGCCGGTTACTATCCCTGTAGAACCTATTGTAGCTACTGTTGTCACGGTACTGCTCCATACACCACCGGTAGTTGCATCAGCCAGTGTTGTTGTAATGCCCGCCGGGCATACCGTTGCAGTTCCGGTTATAGACGCCGGGATCGCTGGTGTGGTGATCACAGTTACTACCCTGGTTGTAGCTGTACTGCCGCAGCCATTGGTGAGCGTATAGCTTATTGTAGTAGTACCTGTGGCTACCCCGGTTACAGTAGTGCCAGCAGCGTCTACCGTCGCTGTTGCAGTATTTGTGCTGCTCCATGCACCGCCTGTAGTTACATCAGCTAATACTGTAGTACCACCGCCTGCGCATGTTGTTAAAGTGCCGGTAATTAATGCCGGTGCTGCTGGCAATGGATTTATTGTCATTATAGCTGTAGCTGCTATGCTGCCGCAGCCGTTTGTTACCGTATAGCTTATAGTTGCAGTGCCACCCGCTACGCCGGTTACAGTGCCTGTAATAGATCCTATTGTAGCTACTGTTGTAAGCGTGCTGCGCCATACACCACCGGTTGTTGTCTCCGCGAGTGTTGTTGTAGCGCCAGCGGCACATATTGTTAGTGTTCCTGTTATTGAAGCCGGAGCCGCTGGTAATGCGTTAACCGTTACTGTCGCAGTTGCTGCCGTGCTGCCGCAACCGTTTGTCAATGTATAGCTTATAGTAGCAGTACCTGTTGTTACACCCGTCACAATTCCTGTAGACCCTACTGTAGCTGTTGCAGTAGCGGCGCTGCTCCATACACCGCCTGTGGTAACATCGTGAAGCGCAGTTGTAACGCCGATACATACTGTGGCCGTACCGGTAATAACCGCTGGTGCGGCTGGCACCGGATTAACCGTAATAATTGCGGTAGCCGCAGTGCCGCCACAAGCATTGGTAAGTGTATAGCTTATAGTTGTTGTGCCGCCTGCTACGCCGGTTACTGTACCGTTTACATCTACAGTAGCTGCCGCGGTATTTGTACTTGCCCATGCGCCACCGGTTGTCAGATCAGTCAAAGCTATTGTAGCGCCACCGGCACATACCGTTAATATTCCGGTTATTGCGGCCGGTGCGTCCGGCAATGGATTTACTGTTATTATTGCTGTTGCTGCATTGCTGCCGCAGCTATTAGTAAGTGTATAGCTTATTGTAGCTGTACCGCCAGTTACGCCGGCTACAGTGCCTGTAGAGCCTATGGTAGCTACTGTAGTAGCAGTGCTGCTCCATACACCGCCGGTTGTGGTTTCCACCAGGCTTGTTGTAGCGCCGGCTGCACATACGGTTAACGTTCCGCTTATTGATGCCGGGGCATCCGGTATTGTATTTACAGTAATTACAGTTGTAGCTGCTGCAACACCACAACCGCTTGTCAATGTATAGCTTATAGTAGCCGTACCCACAGCTACACCGCTTACTATGCCCGTAGAGCCAACGGTTGCTGTAGCAGTAGCTGTGCTGCTCCATACGCCGCCGCTGATCACATCAGCTAACGCTGTTGTAGCCGATGTACATACATTTGCCACGCCTGTTATTGCAGGTGGCGCTGTTGGTGTTGAATTCACCGTTACATCCATTGTTGCAGCTGCACTGCCGCAGCCATTGGTAATTGTATAACTTATAGTGGCTGTACCTAAAGCCACGCCTGTTACTATGCCGGTAGAACCTACTGTGGCATTAGCTGTATTTGTGCTTGTCCATGCACCGCCGGTTGTCAGGTCAGCCAAAGCTGTTGTAGCGCCACCGGCACATACCGTAGCAATACCTGTTATAGTTATCGGGGCAACAGGCAACGGATTTACAGTAACTATTGCTGTTGCAGCCGTGCCGCCACAGCCGTTTGTCATTGTATAGCTTATTGTTGCTGTGCCTGCACCTACGGTGGTTATCACTCCTGTCGCGTCAACAGTTGCTATTGTTGTATTTGCGCTGCTCCATGCACCGCCGGTTGTAGTTTCTTCAAGAGTTGAGGTTACGCCACCCGCACATCCGGTTAAAGTACCGGTAATTGCAGCGGGTGCCGCAGGCAGTGGATTTACTGTCACTACTGCCGAAGCTGCAGCATTGCCGCAGCTATTAGATATTGTATAGCTTATTGTTGCTGTGCCACCCGACACGCCAGTTACCGTACCAGTTGATCCCACGGTTGCTATGGTTGTTGCAGTAGTGCTCCATGCGCCACCCGTTGTTGTTTCAGCCAATGAGGTAGTGGCGCCACCTGCACACACGGTCATAGTACCGGTAAGAGCTACCGGTACTATAGGCAATGGGTTGACGGTTACAGTCTTTGTCGCCGCAGCATTTCCGCAACTATTAGATATTGTATAGCTTATTGTAGCTGTTCCTGTTGCCACACCTGTTATCATTCCTGTCGGGTCAACCGTTGCCGCAGCTGTATTTGTGCTGCTCCATGTGCCACCGGTCGTAGTTTCGCCCAGCGTAATGGTTGCCCCGCCTGCACATACTACAGCAGTGCCGCTAATAGCGGCGGGAGCCGTAGGCAGTGGATTTACTGTTACTACTGTATTTGTAGTTGCGTTACCACAACTATTGGTAATAGTATATATAATTGTTGCCGTACCAGCAGCTACGCCTGTTATTGTTCCGCTTATAGAGCCGGCCGTAGCTATAGTTGTCGGGCTGCTGCTCCATACGCCACCGGTTACTGTTTCTACCAGCGATGTTGTTGCGCCGCCTGCACATACCGTAGCTATACCTGTAATTGCAGCCGGTGCAGCTGGCAGCGGATTTACTGTTACTATAGAAGTAACAAAACCACACGCAGTTGTATAAGATATAGTTGCTGTACCAGCAGCAACGCCCGTCACTATCCCTGTAGAACCTACAGTTGCTGTAGCTGTTGCCCCGCTGCTCCATGTTCCGCCTGTTGTAGCGTCGCTCAATGCAGTAGTAGCGCCACCTTCACATACTATTGCAGTACCTGTTATTGCTGTGGCCAGTGGGGTAATATTGATAATTGTGCTGCCTGATAATGGTACAGAAGCGCTTCCGGTAGCAATGTTAACAAGGGTTACTGTTGTAGCCGCGGTAAGAGTACCTACGCTCACTGTATCAAACCCGTTCGCACCAATTATTGTTGTAAGTGGTGTGCCACCATTTATATTATAGGTCACAGTTGCGGTTGGATTGCCTGTGATCACAACGCTTCCGGTTGTTCCGCTGCAGATCGGTGAGCTTAGTGCAGCAATAGAAGCAAAACATGATGGTGCAAAAGTCAACCCTTTGAAAGCAGTGTTAGTAGCTGCTGTAGCGATAGTTGTTGATGCAGAACCTGCGCCAATATCAGTTACTTTAATTATTGACGCGCCTGTAGACGTAGTTGCATAAATTATAGGATTTGCGCCCGAATAATCTACAGTAAGGCCCTGCACCTGGGTAGTATTAACTGTATATGCAGCAGCGAAAGGCCCAGTGCCGCCGGTACGGGTAAACTTACGAATACCTATTCCGCTGGTTACATCAGCTACATATAATGTATTACCATCGGGGCTGATAGAAAACCCAAATGGCGCTGTCAAAGAAGTAGAGGCTAAAACTGTCGCGGTTTGGCCTGCGGCAGTTGACACTCCTGTACCTATCTGAACTATGCCAATGTTACTGGTAGCCTGCGAGGCGAAATACAATTGGCCGTTAAATATCTGAACGTTATATGCTTTATTTAATGGCTCGATCTGGGTGCTGGTATTCATATATACTACCCCATTTATCGTAGCGTTACCACCGGCCGAGAAATAGTTGGTACCTGATGCTGTACCGGAGCGTATATTATTACCACTGTATGCACTTGCAGATGAATCTGCAAACGTAGCTGCGCCAGCCATATTAATAGCATACAACTCACGCGGATTTGCAATTGAGGTGGTGCTGGCAATGTTTGTTATACCAGGCACTGCTGCATACCCAGGTACTATTATCCGGTCCCTTTCTGCAGACAATGTGATATTCCCTTCAGTACCTGTACCGCTGGCCGTTATCGGAACGGCAGATACAGTAGTTGTCGGTAGCGCTACATTAATGCCCGTTGGCGCACCTGAGGTTGTATACTCTACAGCAAATAACGGAGCCGAGGCATTTGACAAAACGCCCGTGCCATCACCGATAGTTAATACTACCAGGTTGCCACGGCCAAAACCTGCTACTGTTATATTTGTTGTAGCAGCTACAGTTCCGCAACTATTGGTAACTGTGTAAGAAACCGTTGTCGTTCCTATTGCAAGGCCGGTAACTGCGCCAGTGCTGCTACCTATTATGGCCGCAGTTGTATTTGTACTGCTCCACACACCGCCGGTTGTTGCATCGGTCAATGTTATTGAAAGCCCCTCGCCTACAGAGCTGCCACCTGTAATAGATCCGGCTGAAGGAAGTGGATTTACAGTTAATACCGTGGTAACAGGAGTACTGCCACAGGTGTTAGTTATTGTATAAGTTATTGTAGCAGTTCCCGGCTGCAAGCCGGTTACAACTCCTGAAGCAGAGTTCGCAATAGTAGCTATAGTAGTATTGCTGCTGCTCCATGTGCCGCCGCTGGTGGCGTTGCTTAATGTTGTTGTTGCACTGCCGGCACATACTATTGCATTGCCTGTTATTGCAGCCGGAGTTGCCGGTACCGTATTAACTGTAACAATAGAAGTGGCCGATGTATTACAAGTGCCATTTGTCACCGTATAACTGATCGCCGCAGTTCCTCCAGCTACTCCCGCTACATTGCCCGTAGCATCAACCGTAACAATAGCAGTATTTCCACTGCTCCATATTCCACCCGTGGTTGTCTCAGTCAAGGCTGTTGTAGCGCCGGCACATATTGTTGCTGTTCCGGTTATTGTCGCTGGCGCTGCTGGCGCAGGGTTAACGGTAACGGTTATAGTGTTGGTAGCTGTAGCTGCGCCGTCTGATACTTGTATAGTAAATGCATCTGTGCCGCTATAGCCTGCTGCCGGTGTATAGGTTACGTTACCCGTTGGCGCAAGTGTTCCCGTGCCTGAAGCGTGAGTAGCGGTAGTATATGTAAGCGTTCCGTGTGCAGGAGCACCACTGGTTGCTGTGGTCCATGTTTCTGTTTGGCTTGCATCAGCGTCGATCACGCCAATTAAAGAATTGATAGATGTTGCCGCTGCATCCTGGCAAAGTGTTAATGTCGGAGAGGTTACGGCAAAAGTGGGTGCGGTATTTGGTACACTGGCAGCAACTACTCCTGTCAGTGTCATACTTGCAAAACCACCTGTACCACCTGCGCCACTTCCGCCCCAGCCATACAAGCGTATTTCTATAGTCGACAATCCATTATATCCCGATGAAGGGAAAGTAACATTATAAGAAACTGGTGCGCCAGTAGAGGTAGCTAAATCGGCACTTACCTGGGCCGCAGCGCTGGCAAAGCCGCCTACACTGGTATATATCCCATATTTCGTTGGCCCGGTACCCGATGATGCTACACTCAGAGTTAACGTCGAACCATTCAGGTTTAATAGAAAGCCAGTAGCTGCGGTAACGGAAAAAGTCATATAACCGTTATTACCCGCTACTGTAAGAACAGGATTGCTGGCATTTTGCCAGCCTGACCCATTGAACCTGGCGGTACTGCTAACCGCAGCTAAACCACTCCCCCTCGTAGCGGTCACCGGAGTAATAATGTTAGGCGCTACTGTAGTAGCATTTACTGATGCTGGCGATCCAACCCATGAGGTTGGAAACGTAACAATTGCTTGTCCGAAAGCTTTTCCGGCAAATAACTGGAGCACAACTAAAACACTTGCAACTGTAAATAATTTTGCAGAATTCTTTTGTAAAAAACGTAGCATGGAGGGAGATGGTTTTTAGTGCAGCAAAAATCTCGTTCTAATGTTATGAAAACGCTACTGCCATGTTATCGTCGTTTAAACAAATTGTTACGTTTTTGATATTTTTTAACCGAGAATTTATAAGCCAATAAAAAGAGTGTAAATAGGTATTCGTCTTTATTTGCAAGGGTTCGCAATAAATTTTACAGTGGCGTAATGTTGAGGTAACAACCTTAATTGACTTTTGCACCAAATTGTCAACGTCCTTTATGAATTGTATTAAGTTTATTAAAACCCTATTCTTATTTTTCGGTACTATTTTTTCCAGCAATGCATTTTGCCAGCTTACTGTAACCCCAAATCAAACAGCGGCAGCCCTTGCCTCAAAGATCAGTGGCCCCGGTATAATTATTGCAAACCCTACGCTTACCTGTGCCGGAGTTGACCGGAGATACACCCATACGTAAACATGGCAATGTAACGCTGATCAGGTAGATATTTTGTCTCTGAGAAACTGCCTCTATAAAAGTCACGCTAAAGCCATAACGATAATTTAATATTGGCCCGGTCCCGGTTCGCATCGGGTTTGGCATAGCTTTGCCGCATGAAAAAAGTAGCATCGATAATAATAACCGCCGTCATTGCCTCGTCACCTATTCATTCATTTGCATGGGGCGCCGCCGGCCACAAAATGGTTGCCGAAATTGCTAATGTGTATTTAGATAGCGCCACAAAAGAAAAGATCCACCATTATCTAGGCAATACAACCATTGAAGAAGCCGCTACATGGATGGACGATATAAAAAGCAATCATAACTATGATTATATGAAACCATGGCACTATGTTGATTTCGAGAAAGGAACCCAATATGTGCCTACCAAAGAAGGCAACAGCATCAATACCATGAACAATGCGATTGAAGAGATCAAACACAGAGACCAGCATACTGATGAAGAAATAAAGAAAGACATAATGATGATCTATCACCTTACAGGAGATATGCACCAGCCGCTGCACAACGGCTACACCGGAGACAAAGGAGGCAATGACATACAGGTAAAATATTTAGGCCACCCATCTAACCTGCATACCGTATGGGACAGGGAAATAATTGAAAGCGAACATATCACCCCTAATGACTGCCTGTTGCTGTATAAAAATTTTGACAAAGATGAAATTGCGCAGCTCAGGGTAGTAAATATGGAAAAATGGATACTTGAACCGCGCACATTGCTGAGCAATGTATATAACTTTAAAGACGACAACGTTCTTGACCAGGCATATGTGGATAAAAATAAAAGGATCGTAGAGCAGCAGTTATTAATAGCCGGCATCAGGCTGGCAGCTGTTCTTCAGGAGGTATTTAAATCCTAGCGGGCCTTTTATTTCTTTTCCACAAGGTACATTAATACGGGAAAGTGGTCGCTATAGCCATTGTCCCATGTATGTGCCATTGTGAAAGACCTGTGTGGCAATCCTTTATTGCGGCCCAGCCTGTTTATAAGAAAATCGCGGCTGTATATTTCGTGCTTGTAGTATTTCCACTTATTATTATCATTTTTCAACAATGAGCCCGATATCATTATCTGGTCTATCAGGTTCCATTCTTCGTGGTAGTTTTCTGTACCCAGGCCTTTCTTATACATTTTGATCCAGGGGTTGTAAATGTCGGTTAATCCCACGTCGCTTTTCTCTGCCTTTGCATTGATCACATTTACTATACCGTCGCTGGTAGGGTTATCGTTAAAATCGCCCATTATCAGTATCTTACTTTCAGGGTTCTGCTGCAATATGGTATCTACCGTGTTCTTAACCATCGTGGCGGCAAGCTTCCTGCCAGCTTCACTTGAAGCTTCGCCGCCGAATTTTGAGGGCCAGTGATTTACAAGTATATGCACGGTATCTCCTGCCAGTATACCATATACATGAAGTATATCCCGGGTAGTTCGCTTGGCGGGTAATTTCTCCGTTGGCACGTGGATGGGTGTCTCCGTTAGTATTTTCAGGTATTTGGGGCTGTAGATCATAGCGGTGCTTATGCCACGCTCGTCGGGTGTGTAAAACCATACGTATTTGTAGTGCCGCCCTTTTAGCTCTGGTTGTTCTACAAGGTCTTTCAGCACCTGGTCGTTTTCTACTTCGGCCATTCCTACTATTGCAGCTCCATCGGGGGTTACATCAGTACCCAGCTTCTGGAATACAGTAGCTATATTATGCAGCTTCTGCTTATATACTTCGCTTGTATAGTGGTAACTGCCATTAGGTGTAAAGTCTTCATCCTTTTTCCGGGCATCGTGTATGGTGTCAAAAAGGTTCTCGCAGTTATAAAACCCTACCGCCATTACCTTGTATTCGCTTTGTGCAAAAACATCATTATTCAGAAAACAAAAAAGCGCAACAAGTAATAGTTTATGGGCCATGCCGGAAATTTTCGCAAAGGAATAGAAATGGAAGTACAAAACGCGACCGTAAACAATTTAGTAACCTAATGTTTATTTTCTCTTAATGATAACATAACTATACAAAACACTACTGCACTTGGCACCTTCATAGTTTTGCAGCCTGATTTAATCTTTACAACTTCTCTTTCTTCATGAGGCAAAAATCATTGGCGATCATCGCCCTGTTGCTTATAATTTCTACTTTTTCAATTGCCCAGGAGTTAAAGAAAACTGGCCTTGTAAAAGGAAAGCTGATCAATACCGCTACAAAAACGCCTTTTAACGATGCAAGAGTGTCGATACCTGATCTTAATGTATTTACAAACGCAGATGGTGAAGGAAACTTCGAACTGAGTGAAGTGCCATTTGGCAATTACAAACTAGTTATTAGCGGCTTAGGTGTAAAAAAAGACACCCTGGATGTCTCGGTTAATGCTGACGTAGTAGACATTAAAGATGTGAGCGTAACGCCTAATGAGCGCGATGTGGCTATTGACAATGGTGAGATACCTACCATCTCGGTTACAGATAACAATACATCCGGGTCTGATGCCAGCGATGGAGCTATATCAGGTGGGGAGGAATTGCTGATCGCCAGCCGCGATCCTTTTGTAGCTACAACGGTATATATCTTTGGCGGCTATTTTTTTAAACCCCGCGGCCAGCGCAACCAAAACGAAGCGGAGATAAACGGTATTACTATAAATAATGCGCAAACAGGCTTTCTATCGTGGGGGCAGCAGCTGGGCAACCAGACCGATGTATTTCGTGGCCGCGATGTTAGATACGGCCTGGAAGCTTCTCCCTACACTTTTGGCGGCACCACCGGCTCTACCTATATAGCCGCTACCGCCGCTGATTTCTCGCACGAGACCAGGATAAGCTATACAGAAACTGACCATACCTACAAGCACCGTATCATGTTCACCACCAGCACTGGCCTTATGAAAAATGGTTGGGCGTTTACCTTATCTGCAAACAAGCATTGGGCAAAGGAAGGGTATGTACCTGGTACCTATACCGATGGCTATGCCTACTACGCCGGAGCAAGCAAAAAAATAGGTAAAGGAATGTTTAACCTGACAACATTTGGAGTGCCGCTGAAACAGGCAAGAGCAGCTTATGCCACACAGGAAAGCTACGACCTGGCTAAGGATAATTACTACAATTCAGACTGGGGATACCAGGCAAATGCGAACGGGCAGCGATCTAAACGTTCATCCTCTATTGAAAATGTGTATCAGCCAACGACCATATTCAATTATGAATACAAACCTTCTGATAAAACAAGGTGGAACACGGCTTTGGGGTACCAGTTTGGCAAGGACAGAACATCGGCCCTCGACGGGTACAACGCATCGAGCCCATACCGCAATTATTACCGGAACATGCCTAGCTACTATTACACTATGGTGCCACCAGACTCAGTGCTGGGAAATGCGGTAAAGCAGAATATAATGGCTAACCCGGAGCTGTTGCAGATCAACTGGGACAGGCTGTACCAGGTAAACCTGGCCGACAAGCAAACGGTATATAATGTAAATGGCACTCCCGGCAACAATGTTACCGGCAACCAATCGCTGTACGTGATGGGCGATAAGGTACATGACCTTAAGAAGTTCACATTCAACACCAATGTGGAGCATGCGCTAAATGAACATACAACGCTATATGGCGGAGTAACCTTCTACTCTCAGAAAACTGAGATATACAAACAGCTTACCGACCTGCTGGGCGGTGACTTTTTTGTAAACTACAACCAGTTTGCCTCGCTGCAATATGTGGGCAACCCTAACTACATTCAGAATAACCTTAACAACCCGAATGCTGTAATACATACCGGCGACAAATATGACTATGATTATGACATTCGTGTGAACACAACGAAAGTATGGGGACAGGCACAATATAACGTTGACCGTTTCGACCTGTTTGCTGCGGTAACGGTGGGCGACGACGCATTTAACCGGGAAGGGTTTATGAGAAACGGCTTATTCCCAAACAACTCTTATGGAAAAAGCACTACTTATAACTTCTTTGACTATGCAGTTAAAGGTGGTATCACTTACAAGATAGACAGAAAGAACTTCCTCTTTGTGAATGCAGCTTACATCGTTACCCCGCCTACCGTGGATAACACTTACATATCTGCTGCTACCCGCGACTACACTGTGGCTAACCCTACTGTACAAAAAACCGAATCTATAGAAGGTGGCTACCTTATGAAGTCTAATAAAATAAGCGCCCGTGTGGTGGGCTATATGACCAATGTGCAGGATGCTACCGAGATCAAACGCTTTTATGATGACGACCCGGCATACATGACCTTTGTGAACTATGCTATGCAGCATGAGAACACGAAATCCATAGGTACGGAGCTGATGCTCAACTACCGTATAAACCGCGACATATCTGTAACCGGTGTTGCGGCTATTGGTAAAGCTGTTTATTCGAACAGGCCGGATATAAATGTGTACCTGGACAACGATACCTTGCAGCACGGCACATCGTCGAAGGCTTATATCAAAAACTATTACCTGGCTGCCGGGCCGCAGTCTGCATATACTGCGGCTATTAATTACCGCCCTAAAAACAACTGGTTTGCTTCTATCAACTTCAACTATTTCGACCGTAACTATGTGCAAATAAACCCTAACCGCCGCACGCAGGAAGCTATAGGTACTCTGCCTGTTAACTCCATGCAGATGCAAGAGATACTGACCCAGGAAAAACTGCCTGCCGCATTCACCATAGACCTTCATGGTGGCAAGTCGTTCCAACTGTCGCGCATGTCTGATTTTGTGAAGAAAAATACCGGCACCAATACTGTGCTGTATATTAATGCGGGCATCAGCAACCTGCTTAACAACAGGGATGTGATAGTAAGAGGTAGTGAGCAGTTTCGCTACGACTTTACATATAAAAACCCTGACAAGTTTGCTAACGTGTACCAGTATGGTTATGGCATCAATTTCTATTTAAACATTACGCTAAAGTTTTAATTTTTTAATTACTTAATTATAATACAATGAAAGCTCTCCGTTTTACTATAGGGTTACTCGCTATCAGCGCCGTCTTTAACTCCTGCGTAAAGAACAATTTCGATACGCCGCTCAGCGTGTCTAAGTACGACCCGAACGTACCGGTAAACATGACTATAGCCCAATTGTCGTCTATGGCACTGAGCATGCAAGCAGGCCAGTACGCAACACTGGGAGACAGCACCATATACGGCATTGTAACTGCCGATGACCGCTCCGGTAATTTTTATAAGCAAATAATAATACAGGACTCTACTGGTGGTATCGCTGTTACTATTGCACAAACTAACCTGTATAACGACTACCCTATAGGCAGGAAAGTATACATAAAGCTGAAAGGGCTTATAATAGTGAACTATAAGGGGTTGCCAGAGATCGCCTATTCGGTTGTGCCAGGCGCCGGCCCTTTCTCAACAAATGGTATACCACCGTCATTTCTTCCTACTACTATAATCAAAGCATCTTACCCTAATACGGTAACACCTGTAAAAGTACGCCTGACAGACCTGGCATCAAACGGAGGGCCGTATCTTAATATGCTTGTAGAGCTTGAAAATATGGAGTTTGACGCAGGGGCTCTAAATTTGCCTTATGCCGCACCATCTACTATCAGCACTGCCACAGCCCGTTTTGTACACGACTGCCCTAATACTGCTGGCCTTTACCAGATGTACAATAGCGGCTACGCAACCTTCCAACCATATGTAGTGCCGAGTGGCAACGGAACTATTACCTGTATCTACTCTATCTACACAACGCCACAGTTACTGATCCGCGATACTACAGATATTCATTTAAATAACCCGAGACCAACAGACTGCCCTTAGATATATAAGGAGACCTATATTACCAAGCCCTGCAAATGCGGGGCTTTTTTATCTGGAAACAATGGGCTAACCTTTTCTTAACACTGGGGACACATTCAGGAAACATTATACGCTGACTTTTGTGCAAAATCCAGAAAAAATGAAAAAAATAGCTCTACTTTTATCTTTCGCGGCAACTGCGTTTGCAGCACATGCCCAGCTTCACCTTTCGGGAGCATCACCCTACACGCAAGACTTTAACACGCTCACCACATCGATGGGCCTTCCTACAGGCTGGGGCGGCTATTCCGGAGCTACGGCATCATCTATTGGTACCATATGGACATGGAGTAATTCTACAAAATTCGGCGTATGGGCAGACTCTATAACCGGCGGCATCGCTACTCCGTATTATGGCGCAGATATCTATGGCAAGGGTTTCAAAAATTCGGCCTCTGCAGATGTTTCGCATCCTACTGACACTGGCGGTGTACAACGTACGCAAGCCAACAGGGCTTTTGCTGTTAAACAAACAAGCTTTGCCGGCTTTGATCCGTCTGCAGGCTCTGGCGGCCCGGCATTCGTTCTTCACCTGGCAAATACTGCCGGCATTACAGGCCTTGGCGTACAATTCCAGTTACAGTCGTTAGACTATACCAACCCAAGCGTGACAGCATGGACAGTAGACGCGGGTGTGGGCGCAAGCCCTACAGTATATACACCCGCCAGTTCTATACTGGGAACGAGTGGCCTTACAACAGGAGGTTATACTTTTAAGAACGATACAGTTACCGCAAGTTTCGGTACGGCGCTTGATAATAAATCGCAGGAAGTTTGGATAAGGATCGTGGATCTAGCAGCAACTACAGGCGGTGGCACACGTACCTGCACAGGTATCGACGACTTCAAGCTTACGTGGACAGGCACAGCAGGCACAAAGGATGGTGTCAGCACCGTTTCTGCACAGCCTTCATTGTCGTTGGTTACTCTTGGCGAAAGCACTTCAGACAAGGTTGACTTTGTATACAGTGCGGAGACAGATGCGACTTACTCATTTGTTATTTATGACCTTACAGGCCGTATACACCATACCGAAAACATAAACGCGCAAACAGGCATAGAGAAAATAACCGTTAACGGCCTTCACTTAACTGCAGGTATGTATTTTGCAAAAATGAGCAATGGTAATAGCTCTACAGTTGCAAAGTTTGTTGTTAGATAAGCAACGAACGCAATAGCATATATCCAGCCCGCCAGTTATGGCGGGCTTTTTTTGCTGCGAAGCCTCTTTCCGACCTTCGCCAAAGGTGAGGGAGATGCGGCGTAGCGCCCTGGGCTTGCAACGACGGTTCGAAATTGAAGGTGTTGGCTGGCTTGTGTTTTAAGGCGATTTTGGGGGAGCGGATGGGGTGTTTTTCTTGTTCGGCGAAGACAGCAATGATCCGAAATTGAAAGTGTTGGCTGTCTTGTGTTTTAAGGCGATTTTGGGTGACCTGTGGGGTGGTTGGGTTTATTATGTGATCAGTGTTACCTGTCCTGTGCGAGAGTTGTCGGTGAAAACACCGACAACGGCGGGGCGTTGCCTTTTTAGTAGCGGAGTGTGCTATGGGTGGCTGAGGTTGATAAAAAATGAAAGTGGCCATGGATAAGGGCTTTGCTATGATTTTGGGGGAGCGGATGGGGTGTTTTTCTTGTGTGGTGAAGACCTCTCCCAGACCCTCCGCCTTCGACGCCCCGCCATTGTCGGTGAAAACACCGACAACGGGGGGCGTTGCCTTTTTAGTAGCGGAGTGTGCTATGGGTGGCTGAGGTTGATAAAAAATGAAAGTGGCCATGGATAAGGGCTTTGCTATGATTTTGGGGGAGCGGATGGGGTGTTTTTCTTGTGTGGTGAAGACCTCTCCCCGACCCTCCGCCTTCGACGCCCCGCCCAGGCGTGCCATGGGGAGAGAGATGTTGCGCGCTACGGAAGGTATAGGAGAGTCCTGCAAAAATGAAAGGCTTTGCCATATTAGGTTCCGGGGCCATTTTGGGGGAGCGGATGCTATAGTTTTCATTTTGTTTCACTGCTATGGATTTATATCATTTGGACATTTAAACCACACTCGCTTTTAATTTTTGGCTAAAGCCTATATTATTATTCATTCTACCACGGCCTGAAGGCCAGGGGCCATTAGCGTGATTGGTGTGCTTTCAATGTACAACTGGTATTAGTTGGCAAGTTGCTACAAAGTGCGGATTAAAAGTGCCGGGCATTTTTAGGGGAAAGTTAGGCCAGGTGAATCAGTGTAAGAACTGATTTTAGTGAAATCGTATGGAGCCGGGCAACCGCAAGAGATTGCCCCTACATGCACTGTGGCCAGGTTAAGGAATTACCTGGCCTGAAAGTCGTTCAACTCCATTCGGAGTTGATATTTTCGTTTTTTTCCACCGGTTTCACCGGTGGCTATTCACATTAAAGTCCGTTAGACTTTCCGATCAAATAACATTGCCCTTAAGAGAACAACACACATGCCACGTAAAAAAACAGGAGCAGAGAAAATCTCTGCTCCTGAATGGAATATTATTAAATTGATTGTTTATTGCTTAATGATCTTTTGTATAGAAAGCCTTTCATTATTTTCGTTGTAAAGCATAATGATGTATAAACCATTGGCAAGATCGCTAATGTTGATCTCGTGTGCATCTGCCTGCTCTTTAACTGTTTTTCCGTCCATGCTCAGTATTACTGCATTTACGGTAACGGGGGCTTCTACATACAGGGAAGCACTTGCAGGGTTAGGATATATCTTTATATCGCTGCTGTTAACATTGCCTACAGCAAGGCCGCCGGATGTGTGTGTGCCTGTAAGGATGAACCCGTTTGAAATACCGGTGCATCCGTTGCTGTCTGTTACTTTAACCTTGTAAAGTGCATTGTTAAGGCCAGTTACCGGGTGAATAGAAGATGTAGTAGCGCCATTAATATTTACACCATTCACAGACCACTGGTAGGTAAGGTAGTTATTAGGGGTGAGTACCAATGTGCCATTAAAGCTGACCGGCGGAACCGGGTTAGGATGAATAAGGACGTTTACGGAAGTTGTAGTATCGATACAGCCGCCTGAGCCTATATTGATTATAGCCTGGTAGCTACCTGTGAGGTTACTGGTAAATGTGGAAGAGGTAGCGCCTGGCAGATAAGTGCCGCTACGCTGCCACTGGTACGTAATGCCGGGCGCAGCGCCTACGGTATGCACGGTAAGAACAACACTGCCATTTGCACAGAATGATGTAGGCCCGCCCGGCGCTACCCATGGCAGCGCAATAGATGTAGCAGTTACAGCAGCAGAATTATGCGAACAGCCAACCCCGCTGGTAACTCTTACAGAAATGCTGCCGGTTACAGAATCAGCGTATGAAGAAGTAGTAGCCCCCGGAATGGCAGTTGTACCATTGAACCACTGGTAACTGTTACCTGCGCCTGCAGAAGCATTTAACACAACATGGCGCCCTGCGCAAAAGGTAGTGGAACCAACCGGGGTAATAACCGCAGATGGCAGGCTGGCAACCGATATAGTAACCGGAGCCGATGTAGCCGAACAGCCAAAAGAATTTGTAACCACTACTTTATAATCGCCGGATGTGGTGACAGTGTATGAGCTGCCTGCCGCGCCGGGTATAACTGACGTGCCGTTATACCATGTATATGAATAGCCAGCGCCTGTGTTAGCATTTAGCAAGGTGCTGCTGCCGGGGCAAAACGATGCAGGGCCAACCACTGTGATGCTGGCAGTGGGTAGCGCATGTACATTGACATTGGCCTGGGCGGTATTACTGCAACCTGCAGCGGTAGTACCTGTAACCGTATAAGTAACTGACCCACCGGGATTGGCAACCACTGATGTGCCGGTAGCGGCAGAAAGCCCTGTAGAAGGCGACCATATATATGTGCCGCTAACACCTGCGCCAGAAGCGAATAATGAAGCGCCGCTGCCACCAGTGCAAATATCGACCGATGACGGAGTGATACTAACAGCAGGAAGCACAAGACAGGCCGGATGAACAGTGCCAATGATGTGCAGATCAAATATCTGCACAGTACCAGTACTGCCGGGAGCAGCAAAAGGATATACCCTGAATAATATGGCAGGATTAGTAGGCGTGATAGGCGACCAGTTAATAAAGTTGGTACCGGCAGCGGTGGTAGCACAGTTGCCGGTAAAGCTTGTATAGTCAACGCCGTCATCTATCCACGATCCGCCACCGTCTGTGCTATAGGCAAGGCGTACCATGGAAGGGCCTGTACTGGAATTGCGGATATGAACGGTAAAGCCGGTGGCACTTATGGTATAGCCTGCAGCTGCTGTTAATGACACCTGTATACAGGCGCCAGCCGGGCTATATGATCCGCCCGTAAAACCGGTAATGCCGCTAAAACCCTGGCTACATGGCGTGTTGGTACCAGTGCCGATGGGCGTTAAATTACTTGCAGTAGCAATGTTAGGGTCTACAAATGAGGGAACGCCGGCAGTGCTTGCCGCAACATAGGTATATATATCCTGGCAAAAAGAGCTTGACAGAGAAGTAATAAGCAGGACAATGATCAGTGTAAATTTTTTCATGGTTTCCAGGTAGATTTAATGTGCAAAAGTATTGGCGGGTTATGAACCGAATAAAACCATTAGGTTAACTGTATATTATCTTAACGTTATGGGGCACGGGGGCTTGTTTTCAACTGGCGAGCTATACATAATAATAGCCGGTAGCTATGGCACCAGGAGCATCTCTCAAATGTGCCTACCAGCCTACAAAGCTTTATAGAAGCGGTTGTAGACAACGGGCCGACACATTAATTCAAATCGCTTGAGAAAAGTATTACCATAAACAACAAAGGCAGCCCGTGGGTTGCCTTTGTTGTTTATACAAAGATAACACAAACGTAATGCCACCTAAACGGTGACAGATGGCGCGCCGCTTACTTTTGCAAATTATTTCTTTACAATTTCTTAATGCTAAGATGACCTTCTCAAAGCCTAAGTACTGTCCTAATAAGTTCTTACTCCTATTGATCCCTTTATTCATTGCTGCCGCAGGAAATGCACAACCGGTGCGCATACTGTTTGACGCGACAAAAGCTGAAATGGCCGGCAACGCAGACTGGGTGATAGATGCAGACCAGACAAACGTGGGTATAGGAACGAGCGGGCCATACATGACCTCTCCGGGGCACCAGAGCAACCCCCAGCAAATACCTACACCTGCGCAAAGCGGCATAACGAGCAGCACACCGGAGACCTACTGGACAGGGGCTCTTTCGAGCTGGGCCGTTGACTGTGCGAAAAAGGGATATACTGTAGAGACACTGCCGTGGAATAGCCAGATAACTTATGGCAACAGCGGTAATGCCCAAGACCTCAGCAACTACAAGATATTCATCGTTGATGAGCCAAATTTAGTGTTTGCAGATGGGGAGAAAACAGCGCTGATACAGTTTGTGCAAAACGGCGGCAGCTTGTTCATTATCTCAGACCATGATAACAGCGACCGCAATGGCGATGGCTGGGATTCGCCGCATATATGGAACGACTTTTTCAGCAACAACACCTTTACAGTAAATCCGTTTGGAATAACCTTTGACATTGCTGACATCTCACAAACCACGACCAACATATCTGCTACTGCGACCGATTCCATTATCCACGGGCCCATGGGCAATGTAACAAAAGTGCAATGGTCTGGCGGAACGACGATGACCCTTGACCCTTCAAAAAACCCGTCGGTAAAAGGCGTCATTTTTAAGAATGGCGCTACGCCAGGCAATACCAATGCGATGGTGGCATATGGCCGGTATGGGAACGGCAAAATTGCCGCAATAGGAGACAGCTCACCAACCGATGACGGCACCGGTAACCCGACATGTACTTTGTACACGGGCTATACGGGAGATGCATCGGGCAACCACAGGTTGTTGCTGATGAATATTACCATATGGCTGGCTGGGAACGAGGGCGCTACAGACCCTGCTACAGGTGTGGTGAATAACATTGCGCAGCAAGAAATACATACTTCAGTATATCCAAACCCTTCTGCCGGATCAGTGCATTTTTCTGCAGATAATGCGATGACTAATGCGACCATTACTGTGTACAATATTATGGGCGTTGCAGTAATGCGCAAAACGATAGCAGCATTAGATGAGAACGAAGAAGTTACGCTATCGCTCACCAGGGGCTTTTACTATATAAAGGCAGAGAGCGACCAGGCAGTGACCACAACGAAGGTTACGGTTTACTAAAACACGGTGAAACCAACAATGGTTATGAGGAGCAGGGAAAATACCAGCCGGTTATTGATAACATTATTGTTGCTCCTGTTCCATTACGTTTCTTTTGGCCAGATAAATGTAAGCGCTGCGCAAACGGCTGCTGCACTTGCGCAAAAACTTGCCGGGGAGGGCGTTACCATCTTAAACCCTACACTTACCTGTCCAGCGATTGCCAACGGCATTTTCAGGGTGGTAAACAGCAACCTGGGATTAGACAGTGGTATAGTGCTAACCACAGGCCGGGCGGTAACCGCCGGCAGCAGCTATGGCATCAACGGCTATTCCAGCTACCTTGCCAGCACTGATAATGGTGTGGCCGGCGATATAATGCTGAACCCGCTGGCAGGGCAGCCAACTATAGATGCCTGCAGCCTGGAATTCGATATAATCCCAAATGGCGATTCTATTAAATTCAGCTATGTATTCAGCTCAGAAGAATACAAGAATGCGGTGTGCGGGCCTTACAATGATGCCTTTGCCTTTTTTATATCCGGACCAGGCATACCGGCCGGGGAGAATATGGCGCTGGTACCGGGTACTAATATCCCTGTTACCATTAACAGTATTAATAATGGTGTGCCCGGGGCATCGGGGAATATTGAGAACTGTAACAGTATAGGAGCCGGATCTCCGTTTACCGATTACTATATAGATAACGCTGCAGGGCAAACACTCACGCACTATGGCCTTACTAAGGTGCTGGAGGCAAAACATGCCGTTGCCCCATGCCATACCTACCATTTAAAGCTGGCAATAGCTGACGCCGGAGACCCGCTATATGACTCCGGTGTTTTTTTAAAAGCTGGCAGTCTGAAAACTGCCAACTATAATATAAATGCTGTGACGAGGCCTATCATGGACACCTCTTTTGCTTACTGTGTAAAGGGTTGCCTGCCGGGGGCATTCCGGGTAAAGCGCACACAAGTATCGTCTGAAGCACAGATGATACGGTATGTGACGGGCGGTAATGCCATAAGCGGCACAGACTACAGCCCGCTGCCGGATAGTGTGGTGATCCCCGCTAACGATTCGGTAGCCAATGTGGTTATCAACGGGCTTGCAACACCGGCAAACGGAACAAAGACCATTCAGCTATATATTCTTTCGCCCTACTCATGTGCGGGCACTAACAATATAGTAGACAGCGCGTTGATGGTGATCTTCGACACGATACATATCAGCATGATGACGCCGGACACAATTGTGTGTGGGAATGATAGTGTGCTATTGCAACTGAACGGAAGCGATCTGCTTGCGTACAGCTGGTCGCCTGATACATGGATAAATAATGCGAAACTGAAAGACCCGGTGGTAGCCCCGCTCTCCACTACAACTTATATTGTTACCGCGTCTTTACCCGGAGGCTCGTGCCCACCACAAAAGGCTGTGGTAAATTTTACCGTCAAATTAACTCCTGCAATAGAGGCTGTACACAACATCAGCATTTGCTATAACACCCAACTGAGCTTTAATGCCTCCACCGTGTATCCTAATCTTTATTACAACTATCAATGGAGTGGCCCGGCAGGGTTTACTTCTACTTTATTAGATCCTGCAATAGGCCATGTTAATGAACAGGCTGGAGGTATCTATACGCTAACCATTACTAATGATACCAATCAATGCAGATCTGTGGCGGCGATCATTGTTGCGGTGACGGTACCCGATACGCCTAAGGTAATATCACCAGCTATCTTGTGCTTAAACACCAGGCCAACGGCGCTTACCGCGCAAGGCAGCCACCTGCGGTGGTATAGCGCTACTGATAGTACGGGAGATACGCTAGCGCCATCGCCATCTACAGGTGAGCTGGCCGCGTATGACTATTACGTTACGCAAACCATCAACAGCTGTGAGAGCCCTGGAGCAAGAATAGCTGTAGAGGTAAAAAAATGCTGTGACGGCCATATAGCCATCCCTACGGCTTTTACACCGAATGATGATGGCAGGAACGACAGGTTTCGACCGATAGAAGATTATGGATATTATATTGAGCGTATGTACATCTTTAACCGCTGGGGACAGATAGTATATGCAGGCCTTAACGATGGGTGGGATGGCAAATCAGGAGGGAAGCCTGCTGATATGGGTACGTACTTTTACAATATCATTTTCGGGTGTATACTTGGCGGTATCGTGGAACGAAAAGGAGATGTGCTGCTGCTAAGATAGGCCGGCTTAATAGTTACTTAATGAAATGGTAACTTTCGTTTTAACCAGTAGCGTTAAATTAACAAATACCTTGCACCCCTTAATCTTGCAGGGTAAATCATGCCTTGCGAATAATTATTGCAAATGACCAAAAGGCTACTGTTGTTTTTGTGCGTGATCGCTTCTTTGAATGTAAATGCCGGCAATAAAATATTGTACTATTTCAACCGCCCGGTAGACAATAGTGTTTCAACCGGGGTAAATGCTGTGTACAGTACTAATATAGCAGACACTCTTGTGGCTTATATCAGCCGCTCTAAGTATACTATTGACATTGCCCAATATGATTACAACCAGTCTGGAAGCTATGCCAATATAGCTACCGCAATTAATGCTGCTTTTGCGCGCGGCGTGCAGGTACGGTGGATATATGATGGCAGCTCCAGCAACACGGGCCTTACTGCGCTAAATGCCTCCATTCATACTCTGGGCAGCCCTACCAGTGGCAGTTATGGTATTATGCACAACAAGTTTGTGGTTATTGATGCAGGTTCTTCAGACCCGGGGGATGCGGTAGTATGGACAGGCTCTTTCGACTGGAGCTCAGAGCAGTTTGGCACAGATTATAATAATGCCGTGGTGTTACAGGATTCGGCGCTTGCACATGCTTTTACTGACCAGTTTAATATGATGTGGGGCGGCACAGGTACGGCACCGGATCTTTCTACCAATAAATTCGGGCCGGATAAAACGGACCTGGGAAGACACTCGTTCACCATTGATGGCAACCAGGTAGAATTATACTTCAGCCCGGCAGATGGGACAAACACGCATATTCAAACGGCCATTTCATCGGCCAATGTTGATTTGTATTTTGGCATGTATACATTTACGGACTATACAGACGCAAACATGATCGTGGCTAAACATGCAAGCGGCGTGTATGTAGCGGGAATAAATGACAGCTACAGCAACAGCTATTCGCCACACGACATTTTTACTGCAGGGCTGGGAAGTAATTTCATAGTATATAACAGCACAGGCATTTATCATAATAAGTTTATGATAGTAGACCCGTCGGACGCCTGCTCAGACCCACTGGTACTTACAGGCTCTCATAACTGGACAGCAAGCGCCAATACAAAAAACGATGAGAATACCCTTATCATACACAACGCTGCTGCAGCAAATATCTATTACCAGTCTTTTCATGCAAATTTTACCTTGTTCGGCGGAACGCTTACGCCAGTTAGTGGCTGCCCTACAAGTGTATCTGCAAATAATACACAGACAGAAGAGCCTTCGGTATACCCTAACCCGTCAAACGGAAATATAACCGCAACATATCATCTTTCATCGCCTGAAAAAGTAAACGTGGAAATATTCAATGTTTTGGGCCAAAAAGTAGTTTCTGTTGTTGCTAATGAACTGCAACAGCCAGGCAACTATGCTTACAATACGGAGATCCATGCGAGCGGCATGTATTTTGCCCGGTTTACAATAGGAGCCAACAGCTACAACAGGAAGTTAATAATTGCAAAAAAATAACTTGTGTGTGTGTTTTCGCCCCTCATAAATGCGCTGGGTTTACAATTCCATAATATTTAGGTAATACGTGTTGGGGAACTTCGCCGAAAGTTCAACCTTTTAATATGCAGTACCGTAAAGTATATAACCCTTTTGCAGTTTTTTGTCTAGTATTAATAACATTCCAGGCCCATTCACAACTTGTAGTTACTGCTAACCAAACTGCATTAGCGCTGGCCACCAAGCTTGCAGGGCCGGGCATCACCATATCGTCGCCAGTGCTCACCTGCGCGGGCGTTGCCAATGGCACTTTTATTTCCACAAGCACGCCACTTACCATTGATAGCGGTATTATATTAACTACAGGAAGATCGATACAAACAAGTGGCACAGAATCGTTTTTAGCCAGCACCTCTAATGGTACTGCCGGCGATGCCTCGCTCACAGTCCTTGCAGGCGCCACTACACACGATGCCTGTGTGCTCCAGTTTGACTTTATACCTAATGGAGACACGGTTAGTTTCAATTACCAGTTTGGCTCGGAAGAATATAACAACTCTACTTGTGGCCCTTACAACGATGCTTTTGCGTTTTTTATCTCAGGCCCCGGCATCGTAGGCACACAGAATATGGCATTGGTTCCCGGCACCAACATACCTGTTACCGTAAACAGTATTAACAATGGTGTCCCAGGCTCATCGGCGCCGCCCTATTTCTGCAATATAGCTAACTGTAACATCATGGGCCCGGGCTCACCCTTTACCTCTTATTACTACGATAATACCGGCGGCACACAGATCACCTATAAGGGTTACACCACAAAGCTGACCGCACTCTCTGCAGTGACCCCTTGTAATTCTTATCATCTTAAAATTGCAATTGCCGATGCAAATAATGCCTTGTATGACTCAGGAGTGTTTATTGAAGCAGGCAGCCTTAAAACCAACTCATTTTATTTCGACCATATTGACTCTATAGGCACTACCATCAATAGCGTACCCCACACAATAGCAAAGGGCTGCGACCCGGCTGTGGTACATGTGCAGTGCAGCCATGCGCTGGCTGTGCCGCAAACGATCAATTTTTCGTTTGGCGGCACCGGGGTATACGGTGTTGATTTCAGCGCGCCATCAAGCGTAGTGATACCAGCCGGCGATACTACGGCAGATATTACTATTACGGGTTTAATTACCTTGCCTACCGGCACTACCACAATGGTGATGTATCTGCTATCACCATTCAGTTGCGGCATAGCAGACAGCATTACCCTGAATATACTTGATCATCCGTTTGTAAATATGCTGACGCCCGATACCACTATCTGTAACGGCGCCACATTTCCGCTCCGCATCCAAAGCAGTACAGGGCTCTCTTATAACTGGACACCCACTGCAACATTGAGCAGCGGCGCAGTAGCCCAGCCTACAGCCTCACCCACCACTACTACCAATTATGTGCTGACCTCAATACTGGTGAATTCAGGCTGCCCGTCAATAACCAGTAATGTGAACGTGACCGTGCTGAATACAACGATCTCGATGGCGACCCCGAATACGAACATTTGCCTGGGCACATCGCTGCCGCTGACGGTAACAGGGTCTGCCACACTAGACTATAGCTGGACACCTGCGGCAGGACTGAGTGGTGCTGCTACCCAAGATCCCGTAGCCACACCCACAGTTACTACCACCTATTCTGTAACGGCAACAACCGCAGGCATGTGCCCTACTACTGTATCTGTAAAAGTTACGGTCAACACTTTGAATATTTCGGTGCTAACGCCCGATACTACGATCTGTATCTATACCTCGTTCCCTATACAGGTTGCAGCCAGCACAACCGCAGGCCCGGCATTCAACTGGACACCAACTGACGGCCTGAGTGATCCGAACGTCTTGCAGCCGGTAGCAAGCCCCACAGTCACTACCTCATATGCGCTTAACGCTACCTGGCCGGGATCTGGTTGTCCGGATGCTTCTGGAACACTGACCGTTAGCGTCATCAACTCGGCCATCAACCTGCTGACTACCCCGGATACAATAATATGTTACGGCAATTCAGTTGATCTAAGGCTCGATGGCAGCCCTACCATGCTCTATTCGTGGTTGCCATCTGTAGGCCTGAACAACGCTACAGCCCAGAGCCCTGTTGCTACGCCTACAGTAACCACTGTCTACACCGTAACAGCTGTTTCTCCCGGTGGGCTTTGTACATCTGTTGCCTCAGTGAATATTGATGTTGCTGATCCAAGAGCAACGATTCTTACCAATGATACAACCATTTGCATGGGATCATCGCTGGAGATCGTAGTAACCGGTGATTCTACCCAGACATTTAGCTGGACGCCAACTATCGGCTTGTCTGACGCAAGTATTATGACTCCGTTTGCTGCACCTGAAGCAGGAACGACCTACGTGTTAACAGCGACAGTGCCGGGAACGCCATGCTTTGTAACACGCGAAGTAACCATTGGTGTAAAGACAGCCAAACTCTACAATGTTTCCTTTAACCAAATAATACACTTCGGCAGCAGTGTGCAGCTTAATGCAGACAGCTCTTTGTTGTATATGTGGTCTCCGGACGATGGATCGCTCAATAACCCTAACATCAATAACCCGGTAGCCACCCCAAAAATACCTACTACCTACACGGTATATGGCATTGATGTACACGGCTGCAAAACATCGGCATCGGTAAACGTGGATCTTATCTATGACGACATCTTTATACCGGATGCGTTTACGCCAAATAACGATGGGCTTAATGATGTGTTCCGCGTGGGGCATCTTACCAGCAACTCGGTAGCGGAAATGAGCGTGTATAACCGCTGGGGTAACCTGGTATACCACGCGAAAGGCGGCGAAAACACAGGATGGGACGGAACATTTAATGGTGTGCCGCAGGATATGGGCGCTTATAACTACCTGGTAGTAATAGGCAAGCCCGATGGTACTTTCCAATATTACAAAGGCGCATTAACTTTGCTCAGGTAACCTAATCAAATCACCTTTACAAATTTGCATAAAGCATGAATATTCCTGTTGCAGACCTCGCAGAATTTCTTAATGGCGACGCCCAGACCAAACAAAATTTTGTAGCACAGCTTGGTAAAGCCTATGAAGAAGTAGGCTTTGTTGCGGTAAAAAATCATGGCATCAGCGATGCTATGATCAGCGACTTGTATAAATATGTGGAGCAGTTCTTTACACTGCCTGGGGAAACCAAGAAGAAATACGAAAAGCCTGAACTATCTGGACAGCGTGGATATACATCATTTGGAACTGAACATGCCAAGGGATTTGAAGCGGCAGACCTTAAAGAGTTTTTCCAACTGGGACAAACAGTAGAAGATGGCGACCCGGTGAAAGACCAGTATCCTGACAATGTAGTAGTTCCCGAGATACCCGAGTTTACGCCTACCATGGTGAGCGCCTATGCTGATTTTGAAAAGTCGGGCATGTCGCTGATGCAGGCGATCGCATTGTTCCTGGAGCTGGATGAGCATTACTTTGACGAGTACATTCATAACGGCAACTCTATACTCAGGGCTATATATTATCCACCTATTACGCAGGAGCCAAAATCCGCTATACGTGCGGAGCAGCATGAGGACATTAACCTGATCACCTTACTGGTAGGCGCATCGGCCGATGGGCTGCAGATATTGAACATGCAGGGTGAGTGGGTGCCGGTAACATCGCTGCCGGAGCAGATAGTGGTAAATGTAGGCGATATGCTGCAGCGCCTCACCAACAACCGCCTGAAATCAACAACGCACCGCGTGGTAAACCCGCCAAAAGAAAAGTGGGCTACACCGCGCTTCTCCATACCCTTCTTCCTTCATCCGCGCTCTGAAATGAGCCTGGCATGCCTGGATAGCTGTGTAGATGAGAACCACCCAAAAGCTTATGAAGACTATACCGCAGGCCAATACCTTGACGAGCGCCTTATGGAAATAGGCTTAAAGAAATAAACCACACAAAGCGCATGAAATACCTGCCAGAGGCTGAAGCGAGCAAACTTATAGAAGAGGCGCAGGAAGCCTGTAAAAACACTTATTCGCCATACTCCAATTTTGCGGTGGGCGCTGCCGTGCTGACAAAGGACGGCCACATCTTCAGGGGAACAAATGTGGAGAATGCCTCTTATGGCGTTACTATCTGTGCAGAAAGAATAGCGCTGGGTAATGCGATCTCAAATACCGGCGGCGCTATTGATATCAGGGCAATAGCTGTGTATACTCCTCATGTGGACTCTGTGGCGCCATGCGGGGCGTGCAGGCAGTTTATCATAGAGTTTGGTAAAGATATTGTGGTGATCTTTAAGCATGAGAGCCAGATAGCGCAGCGAACAATACATGAATTACTGCCTTTTGAATTTACCAGGACTGCGCTCGAAATCTCTGCCGGGGCATAACGGGCAATTTCCGGTTACAATTTCTTAACATTGCCGTCAGCAAGATGCCTTATATTGGAGGTTTGATTCTTATTGCTCAATGGAACGTTTTATAGGATTAATAGGTGTAGCGCTGATACTGGGCATCGCGTTTCTGTGCTCTAACAACAGGAAGCAGATCAATGTGAGGCTGGTGTGTAGCGGCCTTGCGCTGCAATTGTGCATAGCCATACTTATATTGAAAGTGCCTGCGGTAAATCATTTCTTCCAGTACCTGGGAAAGGGCATGCTGCAACTGGAAAGCTTTGCAAAGAAGGGCGCCAGCTTTGTGTATGGCGGCATAGCCTCGTTTGATGCTACGGGGCAGATAGTAAATTACCGGTCCGGGCCTGTGTTTATTTTTGCTTTTAATATTACGGCCACCATCATCCTGGTGTGTGTGCTGGTGGCTATCTTTTATCATTTGCGCATTATGCAGGCCATTGTATCTGTAGTGGCGCGGGCTATGAACTTTGTGATGAAGGTGAGCGGCGCTGAGGCGCTGAGCAATGTAGCCAGCGCATTTGTAGGCCAGGTGGAAGCGCAGGTAATGATCCGCGCCTACCTGCCTACTATGACCAAAAGCGAGCTGCTGGCCTCTATGAGCGGCAGCATGGCGTGTATAGCCGGCGGCATACTGATAGTATATGCCAACATGGGTGCGCGGCCCGAATACCTGATCACCGCAAGTATAATGGCTGCGCCGGGTGCGCTGGTGATCTCCAAGATCGTATTCCCCGAAACGGAGGAATCGCCAACCATGGGCAAGGTGAAGCTGGATGTGAAGAGCCCTTACACCAACCTCATAGATGCCATAACGCATGGCGCTGCCGATGGGTTTAAGATAGCCATGAATGTAATAGCTATGCTGATAGGCTTTATAGCGCTGATAGCTATGGTGAACTGGATGCTGGGCCACCTGTATCATGGCTTGTCGCTGGATATGATATTTGGCAAGCTGTTCTATCCTTTTGCATGGGCTATGGGTGTGCCAACGCAGGATATTAACAATGCTGCCACCCTGCTGGGGCAGAAGCTTACAGTGAATGAGTTTGTGGCATTCAAAAACCTTACTACCAATGCCGTGCCTGTGGTGACGCCAAAAGGCCTTATCATCATTACCATCGCCATCTGCGGGTTTGCCAACTTCAGCAGCGTGGGTATGCAGATAGGTGGCATAGGGGCGCTTGCACCAGAGCGCCGCGCCGATCTTGCCAAGCTAGGCCTGAAAGCGTTGATGTGCGGTACGCTGGCGTCTTACCTGTCAGCTACTATTGCCGGGATGCTGGTGTAAGTTTAACCGCGGAGGCGCTAAGGCGCAAAGACTCATTTATCCTGCCGGCTATTTATCTGCTAGTTCTATCCATACTGGCGCGTGATCGCTTGACTTTTCCCAGCCACGGACATTGTGGTCTACACCTGCGGCACGCAGGCGCTTGTCGAGTTGTGGGCTTAGGAGAAAGTGATCTATACGCAGGCCGGCATCCCTGCCATATGCATCGCGGAAGTAATCCCAGAAGGTGTATATCTTTTCGTTGGGGTGCAGCTTGCGGATGGCATCGGTCCAGCCCTGCATCATCAGGCCCTGAAAAGCAGCACGGGTTTCGGGGCGAAAGAGCGCATCATCTACCCAGCGCTCGGGTTTGTATACATCTATATCTGTGGGCATTACATTGTAGTCGCCAGTAATTACTACCGGGGTACCGGCATCCCAAAGGGTTTGCGCATGTGCGGTAAGGCGCTTGAACCAGCCCAACTTATAATCAAACTTAGGCCCGGGTGCAGGATTGCCGTTTGGCAGGTACAGGCAACATACCGTAATGCCATCGACTACTGCTTCTATATACCTGCTGTGCAGGTCTTCAGGGTCACCGGGAAGCGCGCGTCTTACTTCTTTGATATCTGCACTGCGCGATAGAATAGCTACCCCGTTCCAGCTCTTCTGACCGTGCCACAAGGCTTTATAGCCTGCATCGGTTATTGCCTGTAAGGGGAATTTTTCCTGCGGGGCCTTTAGCTCCTGCAGGCAAACAACATCGGGCGCAGTCTCGCTGAGCCAGCGGAGCAATATGGGCAAATGGCCGTTTACGCCATTGATATTGTAGGTAGCTATTTTCATTTTACGAAAATAGGAAATCAGAGGGTATATTGTATTAACCTTAGATGTGCCACACCAAAAAAGGCAGGGTATATTGCTAACCTTAGTTAGATGTGCCACACCAAAAAAGGTGTGGCACATCTGCACATTTTATTGAAGATCAGCGGCTTTAACGGCAGCCTGGTTTACAACCTCCTCTATGGGATTTGGCTGGCCCTTGCCGGTAGTTATAAGATCTCGCAAGCTTTGCCCTATATATTTGCTCCATGCATTTTGGCAGATATCAAAACACTCATATTCAGGAACCAAACCAATGTGAATGAAGCGTACCTCAGTTTTACCATCCATCTCCGTTATTTCAAAACTGATCTTTGTGCCCTTCCATTCACTTTTGTCTTTTGTGAAATTGAAATAGTTTTCCATCACCAGCCAAACTACCTTTTGGTTGGGAATGACCTCTATTAATTTCATCCTGCAAATATGAACGTCTTTGTAATGATAGGTAAACTCATCGTTCAGCTTGCTTGTGTTGCCATCAATTTCTTGAGACCACCATCCACGAACATTGTTGATGGCATTGAACGCCCGTTCCGGAGTCTGAGCGACGACAATAGTCGTTGTAAAATCTTGTGCAGCCATTTCGCTTGCAGTTACCAGTTTTAAAAAGCTTTGATTTATATAAGAGTCCCAGGCCCTTTCGCATACAGTGTAACACTCAATACCGGGCTTGAGGCCTATATGCGTAAACGTGATTTGTGTAGCCCCATCCTTTGTGGCTATCTCCCACTCCATTTTAGTATTTACCCATTCCTTCTTATCTTTCAGAAAGTGCTTGTAGCAATCGATCACCAGCCATGCAACCTTCTTGCCAGGAATGGACTCTGTGACCTTACAGGTGATGTACGTTTCACCAAAACTCACGGTAAAAGTGTCGCCAACTTTATTAGCGCTGCCTTCAAATTTTTTTGTCCACCAGCCTGGTACATTATTGACGGCATTGAATACTTCTTCAGGAGATTGGCTTACCGACAGTGTGGCAGTATAGTCGGCGGTAATTGTATTTGTCATGATAGTGAGATTTTATGTACAAATGTATTGTCTAAATACTACTAAGTAGGAGTGTAAATTAGACATTATAACGGGCCAATATGGACAAGGTAAATTTCTATCTTTGCAACATGAAACATTTGACCATAATAGTTCCAGACGGCGAGAACAACCTGAGCAGCATAGTGGGCGCTTATAAAATATTTACAAGAGCAAATGCACGCTGGAAGGAAACAAAAAGGAAAGAATTGTTTACTATTCAACTGGCAGGTCTTTCTAATGAAGTAGAATTTTACGATGGCTTGTTTGCCGTGAAGCCGCACTCGCACATTTCAGCCATAACAACAACGGATCTCATTATTATTCCATCGCTGAACCATAATTATCACAAAGCAGTGAAGGGCAACAAGCTACTGGCCGACTGGCTGGTAGAACAATATAAAAATGGTGCAGAAATAGCCAGTATATGTACAGGCGCATTTCTGCTGGCATCAACGGGGCTGCTGGATGGCAAAAGCTGCTCTACCCACTGGTCTGCGGTAGACGACCTGAGAAGAATGTTTCCCCAGGTGAACCTGAAGGCCGACAGGCTGATCACTGATGAACACGGTATTTATACTAATGGTGGCGCTTATTCTTTTTTAAATCTTATCATCTATCTTATCGAAAAATATTACGACCGTCAAACGGCCATTTTTTGTTCCAAGGTTTTCCAGATAGAACCAGACAGGAACAACCAGTCGGCATTTACCATGTTCACGGGTCAGAAGTTGCATGGTGACGACATGGTAAAAGAAGTGCAGGCTTATATGGAAAGCAACCTACACGAAAAAATATCAGCAGAGCAATTGTCGTCTAAATTTGCTGTGGGTAGACGAAATTTTGACCGAAGATTTATAAAAGCTACCGGCAATACCCCTATTGAATATTCGCAACGGGTGAAAATTGAAGCGGCGAAAAAAGCGCTGGAAAACAGCCGCAAGACCATTAACGAGATAATGTATGAAGTGGGCTATGCCGATGTAAAGGCGTTTCGCGAAGTGTTTAAAAAGATAACCGGCATGTCACCAATAGAATATAAGGAGCGGTATAATAAGGAGGCGGTGACGTAATTAGCTGCCAGAATCATGGATTAAAAGGATCTCACAAATAGGTGAGCCCGCAGAAAAGCGGGCTCACCGGGAGATTCTAAAATATCCCGATCCGTCTATTTATTCTCCTTCACCACCTTCAATCCCTTCGTCCATCTCACCAGCTCGCGTAGCATGGCTTCGGCAGCTTTGTGTGATACCTCATTAGGAGCAAACTGCTCTTTATCATTGATGAACTGGGCAAACATAGGAAAATTAACGCCTTGAGATATAGGAACTATGCTCATGGTAACAAGATCTGCTTTTAAACTATTTGCAGCTCTGGTTCCCGCAGATACACCACCATAACTTACGATACCCGCCGCTTTATAAGCCCATTCGCTGGCAAGATATTCTATAGCATTGCGCAAAGGCGCGGGATAATTGTAATCGTACTCTGCCGTTACAAAGATAAAGGCTTCTGCCTCTTCTATCTTTGCGCTCCATTGTTTTGTGTGCTCATACTCATACTTTTTCATGAGCGGATGATGTGGTTCATTCATCATCGGCAGGTTTATTTCGCCAAGGTCAAGAACTTCCACATTAAAATTGCCGGTTTCTATAGCTTTTTGTGCGATCCACGCGGCTATCATAGGCCCCTTTCTTCCGGGGCGAACTGTTGATGATATTATTTTAAGATTGTACACGGTTTATTGATTTTGATGCAAAAGTAGCGTTTTTGCGGTTGCAGATGCTATGACAAGCCAACACTAAGGATTCATAAAAGATATAAAAGTTTTGTGGCACGATTTAGGATGACCATACATTATGAATGAACATTGGATAGATGTAAGCGCCACCATCTCGGATGGCATGACACGCTGGCCCACAGACCCCGCTGTGCACATTTACAAGGCGGAGCAAATAGGCGTAAATGGCGCGGTGGCTAATGTAACGGCTATCAGCACCACAGCCCATGTGGGCACACACATAGATGCACCACTGCATTTTTTCAAAGAGGGTATTGATGTAGCATCTGTAAGCCTTGATAAATTGGTGGGTAAGGCAAAAGTATTTCGTATCAGCAATGATAAAGAGATAAACCTTGCTGGCATAAAAGACCTGGGAATAGAAGACGGAGACCGCGTATTATTCCGAACACGCAATAGTGACGTAGAATGGGAACATGCTCCCTTTATAGAAGACTTTGTATACCTGGCTACCGATGCTGCACAATACCTTGCCGACAAAAATATAAAGTGTGTGGGCGTAGACTATGTATCGCTGGGCAGCAAAGAGAATGACCCAGAAGTGCATCGCCTGATACTGGGCAAAGAAATAGTGATAATAGAAGGACTGAAACTGGGCGCAGTGGAAAGCGGCGAATATGATATGATATGCCTCCCCCTGAAAATAAAAGACAGTGATGGAGGCCCGTCGAGAGTAATACTGAAAGCAATAGCTACAATTTGATCAACGGTATGCCTACCTCATTATTCATTTCCCTATCCAGGTATGCAGGTGACTCTATCAATATTACTTCCAGTGTGGGGCGTACCCATGCTTTCAGCAAGTGGCCACCGTGTGCGCTACCATCGCGCTTACCTACTACGGCATGTGCATGTATAATTCTTTTAGTTTCCAATAAAGAAACATCGCCTATTATGGAGAGTACCTCTACTTGTTCATCTATACGTATAGGCTCGTATTCTTTCCTTTGCATGTCGTAAAATCCAAGCTCTGCCTTACTGAATGCACCTATGGCTTTAAAGCTGGCTGCCGTAATGCTATACGATTCAGCAAAGCTTTTCAGCCCCTCCATTACTTCATCGCCGGTCTCAAATATGAGCACAAATGTTTTGGGCGATTCATTTATTAGTTTAGACTTCATCCTCGTTTGTTTTGTTAACTAAACTTTTTACTAAAAGAATACCCACGCCTATAACAGCAGCCCCAATTAGAAGGCGCGTTACTTTCTGTCCGGGTGTGGCCTTCAGCTTATTTTCTTTAAGATATTTTTCTTCAGGGTAATCGCCTGCATACTTATCAGCTTCATCTTTTACGGCTATATCCAGCACCTGCGCCAGGTGCAGCGCCTGCCTGTCGGTTTCCTGTTCTATCTGCCCACGGCAGCTGAAGCCATCGGCTATTACCAGCGTATCTTTGCGGGCATCGCGCACCGCGGGTAGCAATACAAGTTCGCCTGTCTTTACAGATACGTCATAATGCTCACCGGCTTCATACCCAAAGTAGCCTGCCATACCACAGCAGCCTGAATCGAGCACCGTATTTTCCAGCCCGGTTTTATTAAGCAGCTCACCATCGCTGGTTGTCTTCATGATAGCCTTGTGATGGCAGTGGCCGTGCATTATAGATTTGCCTTGCAATACTTTAGGTACTTTAAAATCAGGCGCTTTCTTTTCCAGGAATTCCGCCAGGGTAAACGTCTGCGTTTTCAGCCGTTGTGCATTTATATCTGACGGAAACAGGTTGCACAGCTCATCACGAAACACGGCTACACAGCTAGGCTCCAGCCCTACTACAGGCACACCTTGTTCTATTTCGTGTTCCAGAGAAGTGAGTATATCGCGCAATAATTTCTTTGCCGTTTTCAGCATACCAAAATCATACAGCGGGCGCCCACAGCAAAGTATCTGCTTAGGCATTACCACCTCGAAGCCAGCAGCCTCCAGCACAGAAACGCCAGCCACCAAAGTCTCCGGCAGAAAATAATTATTAAAAGTATCAGCCCAGATAATTACTTTTTGTTTACCTGCTATATGCGGCTGCTTTTTTCTGCCTTTAAACCAATGGCGAAATGTAGTTGGTGCAAATTTTGGAATGTCTCTTTGTTGTGCCACTCCACCTACTTTCTTAAACAGGGTGCTTATCACCGGTGCATGTGTAATAGCATTCACAACACCCGGCATCACAGATGCGATCCTCGACCACCAGTGTATCCACCCAAAAGTATATGCAGTAACAGGGCGCACTTTACCTTCGTAATAATGAGACAGGAATTCTGACTTATAGGTGGCCATATCCACATTCACGGGGCAATCACCTTTGCAGCCTTTGCAGGAAAGGCAGAGATCCAGCGACTCTTTTACATTTTCATCTTGCCAGCCATGGGCTACATCGCCCTGCAGCATCTCAAATAGCATACGGGCGCGGCCACGAGTGCTATGCTTCTCTTCCTTGGTTACACGGTAGCTGGGACACATAGTGCCTGCCTCGGTGCGCCGGCACTCCCCTACGCCCACGCAGCGCGTCATGGCAAAAGAGAAGCTTCCTTTTTCGTCAGGATATTGAAAGTGCGTAGTGGGTACTGGCGGGTTATAATGCACACCTGTGCGCATGTTGGTAAGCTGGCCATATGGCTCAGTGATCTTGCCGGGATTCATTTTCCATTCCGGGTCCCATATTTCTTTAAACTCACGAAAAGCATTGATCAGCTCATCGCCAAACATGATACTCAGCAAGTCAGCTTTTGACTGCCCGTCACCATGCTCGCCTGAAATAGAGCCACCGTATTTCACCACCAGATGCGCTGCGTCAATGGTGAATCTTTTATAAGTACGTAATCCCTCTTCGGTCAGCATATCAAAAGGGATGCGGCAATGCACACAACCCTGACCAAAGTGGCCGTAGAGCGATGGGTTCCAGCCATATTTATTGAACAGTTCACGCAGGTCTCGCAGGTATTCACCGATGTGCTCAGGCGGCACTGCAGAGTCTTCCCACCCTTCTTCGGTTGTAGGTTCACCTGGCACCCATGCGGTGGCGCCAAGGCCGGCTTTACGCACCTCCCACAATCTATCCTCTTGTGCCTTATCGTCAAACAGGCTCATAGTAGGTGGGTTGTCGCTTTTCTTCAGCGCATCCATCATTTTATTTGCCTGGGCATCTGCATCTTGTTTAGAGTCTCCTCCAAATTCCACCATCAGCCATGCTTTTCCCTTAGGGAGCAAAGGCAGGTCTTCCACGTCCAGGTTCTTCTTTTTCATATAGCCTATCAGCAGGTCATCGATGCCCTCCAGCCCTATAGGCCTGAACTCCATTATCTTCATTACGTCTTTACCGCTGCTGTATAAGTCGGGATACCCTAATACCGCCAGGCTGCGCGCTTTAGGGTTGGGCATTAGTTTCAGTGTTGCCTGCACAATGGTTACACAGGTACTCTCCGTGCCTACCAACGCGGCGCCTACATTAAAACCATTTTCCGGCAGTAATGCAGTTAAGTTATAGCCCGAAACCCTTCGGGGAATATTAGGGTACTTTGTCCTTATCTGCTCTGCATATTTATCGCGCAGGTCTCTGAGTTGCTTATATATCTCCGCTTTGCGGCCACCTTCTTTTTGTATTTGTTCGTACTGGGCGTCGCTGGTAGGGCCTACTTCCATTTTTATACCGTCGTACGTAACCACGGTCATACGCTCCATGTTGTCAGACATCAGCGCGCCATACCCATAAAATGCCGACATCACCGAATGCGTGCCGCACGAGTTATTGCCAAGCATGCCGCCTATAGCGCAATGATTATGTGTAGACGGATCTGGCCCAAACGTAAGCCCCAGCTTCTCGGTCTCTTTCTTCATGTGATCAAGCACGATGCCGGGCTGCACGGTCACGCGTTTGTTCTCCACATCTATATCCAGCACCTTGTTGTAATACTTACTCATGTCCATCAGCACTGCTACATTGCAGCCCTGCCCCGCCAGGCTGGTGCCACCTCCGCGCGATAACAGCGGACTGCCATACTTACGTGCTATGGCAATAGTATTGATAATGTCCTTCTCGGTTTTAGGAATAACCACACCCAGCGGTATTTGCCGGTAATTAGAACCATCGGTAGCATACAATGCACGCGATCCCTCATCAAATCGCACCTCCCCGCTAACCTTCATCTCCAGTTCACCTTCCATAGCGGGCACATCGACACCTTCGGCATACGGCGACATGAGGTAGTAATTATCCTTTGGTGTGCTGCTGCTATCGCCTTTGTTATCGCGTACTCTTTGCTGCTTTTCCTTTACGCTTTTCTTCAAGTCTTTTGTATCAATATCCTGTATCATAGTGAATACTTATAACTGCTAATGGATCTTATATTTTTCAGCGTCCTTCTTTTTCAACTCAAGCCCAAGCCCCGGCCTTTGCATATCGGGTTTCAACACGCCATTTTCGGGTATTGGATTGCCATCAAAGAACATCCGCTCTATACGCTCGTGGTCGTGGAAATATTCAGCTATAAAAAAAGACGGCAATGCCAATGCAGCATGTAAATGTATAGCCGGTGCACAGTGCGATGAATAAGGCACCTGGTAAGCCTCACATAAATAACCTGCCTTGAGAAAACCACTGATACCACCACAACGCGTAGCATCGCCCTGCAACACATCTACGGCCTTTGCCTGCAGCATACTTTGGAAGTAAGGAAGGGTATACCCATACTCTCCCGCAGCCACAGCCGTCTGTGCCGGCATGTGTTCTCTTATATATACCAACCCATTCAGATCGTCCGATGGCACCGGCTCTTCAAACCACGTTACATCGGCATCGGCAAATTCCTGCGCCTTGCGTATAGCCTGCTTTGCATTGTATGCGCCATTGGCATCTACGTATAGCTCTGCATTATCACCAATCGCTTTCCTTGCCGCGCGCACCCGGCGCACATCATCTTCAGGGTGTGTGCCTATTTTCATCTTCAGGTATTGTATGCCCTGTGCCTGCCAGTTATTGAACTGCGTTGCAAGTTGTGCATCGCCATAAGTAGTAAACCCGCCGCTGCCATACAGCAGCATCTCATTCTTCACTTTTCCAAGCAGGCTTACCAGTGGCAGCTCTAATATCTTCGCTTTCAGGTCCCATAGCGCATTGTCTACAGCCGATACCGCCATCATGCTTATACCGCTATACCCATTGTTCCGTATAGCCCGTATCATAGATTGGGTAATACCGGGTAATTGCATTACATCACGGCCTATTACCAGGTCTCGTAAAATACCAGTGATCACCTGCGCAGTAGCAGCATGGGCGTAGCTATACCCCAACCCCTTTTTATTACCAGCCTCCAGCTCCACCAACACCATAGTAGTACTGCGCCACTCAATAGTCCCATCTGCCTCAGGATGGTCGGTGGGTACGGTGTAAACAGATACCGTAAGATTGGTGATCAACACGCTGTCACTGCTGTTTATCATTTGCCTGGTAAAATAGATTGTATAGCCTGGTGGTAAGTATCTTTAATGATGTCCCAAGTATCCGGGTCGCCCTTTGTTATAAACGACATAAAGCCCTGAGCTTGTTTAAAGCTGATATGTGGCGGCAACGGAGCCACGCTCGGATCTGTAACCACTTCCACCAGCACCGGCCTCCTTGCCGACATAGCCCTGGAAAGCCCTTCAGCAATATCTTCTGTCTTTTCTATTTTTATACCCTCCATACCCAGCATTTGCGCATAGGTAGCATACGGAAAATCTATTAATTCCTGCGAGGCTTCAAATTTCGGGTCACCTTCCATCACACGTTGCTCCCATGTCACCTGGTTCAGGTCTTTATTGTTCAGTACCAATATCATAATGCGTGGGTCGCTCCATTTCTTCCAGTATTTAGATATGGTGATCAGCCCGTTGTTCCCCAGCATTTGCATAGCGCCATCGCCTACCAGCGCTATAGGCATACGGTCAGGGTAGGCAAACTTCGCCGCTATGGCATAAGGCACACCAGGACACATGGTAGCCAGGTTGCCCGACAGTGATGACATCATCCCCTTCCGTATTTTTATATCTCTCGCAAACCAGTTGGCAGAAGAACCCGAATCGGAAGTAAGGATGCAATTAGCAGGCAATACTTTAGATAGTTCCCAAAATACCCGCTGTGGATTTATGAGGTCGCCATGCGTCATAGCGCGGCCTTCCAATACTTTCCACCATGTCGCTACATTATCCTCTATTTCTTTGCGCCAGCTGCGGTCTTCTTTTCTCTTTAATAATGGTATCAGTGCTTTCAGTGTTTCCTTACTATCGCCGTGCAGGTTCACATCCATTGGGTAACGGATGCTCAGCATCTTGCCATCTATATCTATCTGCACAGCTTTCGCCTGTCCTTCCTTCGGCAGAAACTCAGAATACGGAAAGCTCGACCCTATCATGAACAGTGTATCACAATCGCTCATCAGGTCCCAGCTAGGCTTAGTGCCCAGCAATCCTATGGAACCTGTCACAAACGGCAGGTCGTCCGGCAATACCGATTTTCCCAGCAAAGCCTTTGCAATTCCCGCGCCCAGTAGCTCCGCTGCTTCCAGCACTTCATCTGCTGCGTTCCATGCACCGGCGCCTATCAGCATGGCTACTTTCTTTCCGCTATTTAATATATCGGCAGCCTTTTGCAGATCAATAGCTTCGGGTATAATAACGGGCTTCGAATATCCCATGCCCGAGTGTATAGTACCATGCGCACGTGGCGGCTCGGCATACTCAATTTCCTGCAGGTCGTTTGGCAAAATAATACAAGTAACGGTGCGCTCTGTCTTAGCAATGCGGATAGCCCTGTCCACAATATGCCGTATCTGCTCCGGCTGGGTAGCCATCTGCACGTACTCATGCGCCACGTCTTTAAACAAATTGGTCAGTTCCACCTCCTGCTGGTAGCTGCCACCAAGCGCTGCCCTCGCCTGCTGGCCTATAATAGCCACCACCGGCTGGTGGTCCATCTTGGCATCATACAATCCATTGAGCAGGTGTATAGCCCCTGGCCCCGATGTAGCCATGCATATACCCACCTCGCCGGTAAACTTAGCATGCCCGCAAGCCATAAATGCCGCATTCTCTTCGTGCGGCACCTGTATAAACTCCACTTTATCTTCCTGGCGGCGCAGTGCGCCCATCAGCCCGTTTATCCCATCGCCAGGATATCCATAAATTCTTTTTATCCCCCATTCATACAGGCGGCTGATTAAATAATCGCTGGTCGTTTGTGCCATTTTAGTTGTAACTTTTTATTGGAAGGAATTTTTAATACTGAACAACGCACAAATATCACACCACCGCAAACGAGTAAAGGAAAGATAACTAACCGCCATGCATAAAAGACGCGTACAAGGTCATTCCCCCATCTGCATAAATAGTGGTGCCGGTAATATAGTCTGCCTGGTCCGATGCCAGCCATACTGCAAGATTGGCAATGTCTTCAGGCTCACCCATGCGGCCGTAGGGTATCATCTCCAGTAGCTGCTCATTCTGCTTTGGGTCACTCCAAACTTTTTTGTTAATGTCTGTTTTTATAGCTCCGGGGGCTATACTGTTTACCCTTATTTTTTGTGGAGCCAGCTCCTGCGCCAGTGTTTTCATCAGCATAGTTTCCCCACCTTTTGAGGCGGTGTAGTTCGCATGCCCTGCCCAGGGAATAACGTTATGCACCGAGCTGATGAAAATGATCTTACCCGCCGACTTAGATCTCCGGGGCGCAACTCCTTGTTTCTGGAACATCTTTACCGCCTCTCGTGCGCAAAGAAAACTGCCTGTGAGATTAGTATTTATTACTGCCTGCCATTCGGCAAGGGTCATTGCTGCTATACTGTTATCTTGCTGTATGCCCGCATTATTTACCAGTATGTCTATGGTCTTATATTTCGTTGCTATCTCGGCATACATACCGGTCACTTCACCTTCCTTCGCCACATCGGCTTTAATTATGAGCCCGCTGCCACCCGCTTTCTCTATTTGCGACAATGTTTTTTGAGCGCCCTTATCATTACTATGATAGTTGATCACAACCCGCGCCCCTGCAGCCGCCATTTGCATAGCTATAGCCTGCCCTATGCCGCCACTGGCGCCGGTTACCAGGGCCACCTGTCCTTTTAAATGTTGCTCAGTCGTTTTCATTAGCTGTAGTTCTTTTTTGTTTATCCAGCCAGCCACCGGTAAATCCCGCGGCCGATAGCCCTTTGCTTATATAAGGGCATTCGCGGAGTATTTTCCAGAATAGCCCCGTCATGTAGTTTTCTATCATTATCACCACCGGCCCTTGGTTTAGTCCATAATGCCAGGGCGATACCCACCCATTAGCTCCGGGTTTTTTATCAGGAAATGTCGGGTTAAAGCCCGCATGCAGTCCATGTTCTTCATTATGCAGCAGGTCTAGCTTTTCAGCTATATGCCGCATAGTATCCAGCACTATATCCGGCGCAAACGGCAACGATGCCGCCACCGCCCAGGGTGATATAGTACCATCATCCGGCCCGTCCACTCCACGCGATATGTAATTGTAAAAAACAACCTTCCGGCCATCTACCGTACGGGTACATGGCCCCGGCCCGTCACTCGCAGTAAGGCCCCACGCATACTTTCCGTACATCTTAAAGTTATTCGGGTTTTCTATAGCGTATTGTTGCTGTATCAGTGTAGCTCTGCGGCTGTTCTCAAAATAATCTATGCCCACCTTTCTATTAAAATCATCCATGATACCACGGAAATCTATCCACATATGAGTGAAGTGATGGATGAACAAAGGTCCCGCATACAGGTGCTCTATACCATATCTTTCCTTCCATTCAAAAGTGCTCAGCCACTCTCTATACCCATCAATACCAATAGGATAAGTCGGCGAACCAAGTGCCAGTATATATAATATCATTGCTTCATTATACCCTTGGCTCCAGTGGTAGCTCAGAAAGCCAGACTCCGGCAGCCACCCGTGGCTTAAAGTTAGGCCATCATTCAGCATCCATGCCCAGTCTACGCGTCTATAAAGTTCATCTGCCAGGAACCTTATTTCTTTCTCATCATCAGTATCATTAGTATAATAGCAGTGCGCCGTTATCATACCCGCTATCAGCAACGCAGTATCTATAGATGACAGCTCGCTTTCCCATACGCGCTTACCGGTTTTCATATCCAGGAAGTGGTAATAAAATCCTTTATACCCGGTAGCCTCCGGCGATTCGCTTTGCTCCGAATTATAAAAGAAACGCATAGTGGTCAGCGTCCGCTTCACTGCATCTTCCCTTGTCATCAACCCTCTTTCCACGCCAGATATATAGCTTGCCAATGCCAGGCCTACTACTGCTATGCTCGAGGGGGTGCCTTCCTGGCTTTTATCTATCACCAGCCCATTCTCCTCATTTACCTGCTCCAGGAAAAAGTAAAAGGCTTTCTCATGCAGGTACATCAGGATGTCTTTGTCAGACATCTCGTTAGTTGTTTTCTTATCTGTTGAGTATTTGCTCATAATGCTATCACTATGCAGGCGCTTGCCTGTGGTTGCAGTGTTATCTCCATAAATATTTTACCATCCTTATTTTGTATCTCCGCCTCTTTATACACCAGTGCCGATGCCTGTTCCAGTTGCGCTACCTGCGCAGGCAGCAAGCTATCCGGCTTGCCCATATCCTGCCACACTTTGGGAGCGTTTGCATTGTTGTCATCTATATAACATACCGATGCCGTCCCGCCATTCATCGCAGTGCCTAGTTCTATTCTTACGGTCTCTGTTTTAATATCATGTCGCGGCAATGCAGAGTTAACCGCAATAATTCGCGTTTCACCATCCCCTGTAAACGCCCATACATCCACCGTTTCATGCTGTCCACTCACCGTTAATTGTTTATCGCCAATGCCATGCAGCAACTGGAAAGCCCGGTACGCAGGCTTTGGAATGCCATATATATTTAGCAACCCAAACCCGCCATGAAAAGGTATTGACGAAAAGTAGTTCTCTTCAAAAATATCGCTGAACGTCCAGTAGCTATACCCTTCCACCAATCCCTGCGCTTCTATTACGGTCTTTATGATATACGCAGCGGCATAAGGCTGGTCGTGCAGCTCATCAAATGGATTAGATGACGTACACCATTCTGTATAATATACCGGCTTGCCTTTTGCTTTTGCTTTCACCTCCGCCGCTTCTTTGCGCAGCACGCTCCTTTCACTTTCCGAAAGCTGGGTAATGGTATCATCTCCCGGTTTCCCAAATGAATCTGTAGGGTAATGATGAGTGCTGATAAAATCTACCGGTGCATTGTGCTTTTCGCAATAGTCAACAAATTCGGCTATCCATTCATTATCCGCCGTTGCCGGCCCGCCTACCTTCAAAAGCGGGCTTACCTTTTTTATAGTGTTAGCGGTATTCTCGTAAAAGCTAAAATACTGCTGCTGGGTTCCTTTCCAGAAGGCATCAAGGTTAGGTTCATTCCATACCTCAAAAAACCACTCTTTTACTTCATCCACACCATATCGCTCCATCCAGTGCCTCACCAGTTTTTCTATAAAAAAATTCCATTCATTAACATCACGTGGCGGAGTTATATTGCCCTTATAATGAAAAACAATATCGCCGCCCGATGCCAGCGTAGTAGGCATAAACGACAACTCCACAAAAGGCCTCATGCCTATCGATAATAAAAAATCCCAGATCTGGTCGGTATTAAAAAAAGAATAAACGTCCTGGTCATTTTCCCGCATCATAGTGCCCATGTCGTCACTCAGCAGGCCATGAAACCGCACATGTTTGAAACCCAGTTCCTTGTGGCATCGTGCCATTTGTTGTTGCCAGTCGGCACGTAGCGCCATAGTAGCATGGTCGCTCCCCACCGTATGTTCCCAAAAATGGGGAAAGGGCTGGGCATCACCATTTTTATCAAGAGTGAAAACGATTACTGCATTATCCATGGGTCAGAAATGTATGTAGGTACATGCCAAACTAACTTTCAGAATAAATCTATGCCACGGGGGAATGAAATTATTTACAATATTTAACAGATAGCAATATGACCATATCGGTAACTCCTAAACAGCAACGCATTCCACTCCATTTCCCCTGCCCTAACTTGCACGATGGCCTATCTGCAAACAAATATGATCTACTATTACGATGTCTGCAACTCCTATAGAGCTGCTGCACCACACCCGTCGTCATACCCAATATGTCAGGTATATTGATGCAGAGCATTTGTATCTGTTTGCTAAAAAACACAATTCCAGAATCACTGTAATCAGGCGCGTAGGGCATTTTGTGCCGGAAGGTGTACCCTTGCTGCGTATTTCAAAAATGGTGCTTAATCCTAAGTTCGAAGCAGAACTGCGCAAAGCTTTTGATCTTGGCCCTACCAGAACACTGGAAAACGATATTGAATTTGGCATTCTCCAAATTGTAGATATTGCGCTTAAGGCAATTTCGCCTGCTGTTAATGATCCGAGTACCGCTATTACCTGCATTGATCAGCTTAGTTCTATCCTGATCAGATTTGCTGCCCGTGAGAACCCCCAAACTATGTTTTATTCATCAGCAGAAAAGCTTCGTTTAAGTATCCCGTGGTTGGGGTTCGACAGACTATTGGAGTCTGCCTTTGAGCAGATACGTTTATACTCTCAATCTGATGTTGCTGTGAGTTTGAGATTGTTGCGTGCTTTGAGTGACATAGCATCAACTTTACCTGCGGATGAGCCCAAAACGATGTTCGTTGAATTTGGCAGATTGCTTGTCGCTGGGTGTTCTGAAAAATTGGGAGATGGAGTCCTTAAAGAAATGAGATCCCGTATAGCCTCGTTGGAAAAGTTAACTCAATAGCAAATAACATTTTCTCATTCTAATAAACCAACTTTCTCATTTCGGGAAAATTGGACTCTTGGTATTCATGGGTACATCTTATACAACCCTCTATAGATAAGGGTTTGCTTTCCTAATTGTGCTTTCAATCGACATTGGCACGCAATTGGCATAAATACAGCAAACAGATTATAATGATCAACCAACTTGAAGTTCCTATGTACCTGGAAGAAGCGTTGCCGGAGATTTGTAAAGATTTATCGTTAAATAAGAAAACCAGTGCTTACGATATCGTGAACACACTGATCTCATTTACTTTCAAAAATATCAGGGAGCATAATTTTAAGGTAGTAAAACGTTGCTTTAAAATTGCCGACAAACTTTATACTAAAGGAAATGCCGTTGTAAAAGGAGCAATAGAAAATGTTTTTGTTTACTCATTTACAAAAATGTTCATCAACTATCCATCTGAAAAGCAAAAACTACTTTCGCTGCTACCGATGACCCTTTATTCGTTGTACATAGCCCAAATTCATCATAAGGGATGCTAATCTCCGATTCTCATTTTGATAAATTAACCTTCTCATTTTGAGAGGAATTTTAGCGACAATTATTTCTTGTGACCAATGCAAACACAAGATAACCTATTAGAATCAATGCTTTGCGAGTTTAGCCTATCCCTAATTAAAATCAGGCACTCAAATTGATTTATCAAGTGGAAAGCACAATAAGCTTCTTTCAACTAAATATAAGAAAAATGAAAAAGGCAATGCGAATCTCAATTCTTGCTTGCATAATGACTTTAGCACTTAGCACTAATGTAAAAAGCCAATGTGGCATTTACTTAACTGCATCTGATTTTACAAACAAACAGTTGTCTTATAGCGAGGGTAGTAAAATACACCTGAATAATTCCTTAATGGAAACACCGTATGTAGCAATAGTAACGCGTGATAAAAAGATAAAGCTCAACAAGAATGAAATATTCGGTTATGTTGACGGTGATAAAAAGGCACATAGGTTTTACAAAAACGAAGACTATGTGATCACGGAGGAAGGCCCAATAACCGTTTACATGCAAGTAGTGCGCGTTGCACAAAGCAAGGGTTACGTAGTACTGAAGAAGTATTATTTCAGCAAAACGCCGGGAAGTGAAATTACATCTCTTAACATACATAATCTTAAAGATGCTTATCGTGGCAATGAAAAATTCATTGACCTGTTAGACCAGTATATAGATGGCAGTAATGCCGAAGCATACGATGAACTGCACAATACTTTTAGAGTAAATTATGTCTATACAAAGACACTAAAAGAGTCATCGCAGAATTTGGAGAAATAAAATAGTTCACCATAAAAATGACAAACTTATGCTCGTAACAACAATATTGATCGTTGGCACACTGATTGGCTTTTGGCTTCTTTATAAGGCAATAAATTGGTTTGAGAAGATTTAGAACAGATAGGCAACATTCACTTTAAATATTAACGCTCATGCAAGCACTATTCGTAATAGCACTACTGACTTTTCTCTATATGGTGTATGTATTGATTAAGCCGGAGAAATTCTAATTCACTATAAAATCATTTTTACATGAGTCCTCAAATTCTTGGAGTTGTTGTGATGTTCATTGCCACATTATTTTTAGCTGTGCCTCTTGGAAGGTACATATCAAAAGTATATGGTGGCCAGGGCGTCTGGACGGATCTTATATTTAAGCCAATTGAAAGATTATTCTTTAAGGTCTCCCGCATTGACCCTGCACGGGAAATGAATTGGAAGCAGCATTTAGTAGCCCTGCTCACAATAAACCTTGTGTGGTTCTTTTGGGTGATGTTTTGCCTGCTTAACCAAAGCTGGCTGCCTATGAACCCCGATCATAACCCAAATATGACACCCGACCTGGCATGGAATACATCCATTTCCTTCCTTGTGAATTGCAACCTGCAACAGTATAGCGGAGAGACAGGAGTATCGTATTTCTCACAGGTATTTGGCCTTATGTTCCTCCAGTTTGTGTCGGCAGGTACTGGGATGGCTGCAGCCGCAGTTGTATTCAATGCCCTCCGGGATAAGACAAGTGAACACCTCGGTAACTTCTACAATTATTTTCTTAAAAGCTGTACACGCATCCTTTTACCGCTGTGCATGTTGATTGCCACCATCCATGTATTTGAGGGCACTCCTATGACCTTTAAGGGCATTGATACGCTAACGTCTGTGCAGGGCGATACAATGCACGTAAGTCGCGGCCCTGTAGCAGCGTTTGTTGCAATAAAACACTTAGGAACGAATGGTGGCGGCTTCTTTGGAGCGAATTCAGCCCATCCATTTGAAAACCCTACTTATCTGTCAAACATTGTGCAAATGATAGCGCAAATACTCATACCGTTTGCAATGGTGTTTGCCTTTGGGTTCTATTGCAATAAAAAGAGGCTGGCATGGGTATTCTGGTGCGTTATGACAGTGGGCTTTCTGGTACTTGTAATACCGGCATTAAATGCGGAAATAAATGGCAACCCTTATATCACTCAAATGGGTATAAGCCAACCGGGCGGTAATATGGAAGGCAAGGAGATACGCTTCGGCTCTATCGCATCTGCTTTCTGGTGCATAGCTACAACAGTTATTTCCACAGGTTCGGTCAACTCCATGCACGACAGCTTTATGCCGGTATCTGGGATGAACATGCTGCTGGGAATGATGGTCAATTCGTTTTATGGTGGGGTAGGCGTGGGGTTTCTTAACTTCTTTATCTATGTGATCCTTGCTGTGTTTATTGGAGGCCTTATGGTGGGCCGTACACCAGAATTTCTTGGTAAAAAGATAGAGGCAAGGGAGATGAAGATCGCAATGATCATTGCCCTGTTTCACCCCTTCCTTATACTGCTTGGCACAGCGATAGCGAGTTACCTGGCAGCGCACGATACAAACATGGGTTGGTGGTTCGCAGACGCGGCCGGAAAGCATAATGCCAGTGGCTGGCTGAATAATCCATCTTATCATGGCTTCAGCGAAATGCTTTATCAGTATACGTCATCATCTGCCAACAATGGGAGTGGCTTTGAAGGCCTTGCTGATAACAATCCGTTCTGGAATATCAGTACGGGCATTGTACTTCTTTTTTCCCGCTTCCTCCCCATTATTGGCCCGGTGGCAATTGCCGGGTTAATGGCACAAAAGAAATTTATACCTGTCAGCAGCGGTACGCTTAAAACAGACACAGGCACTTTCGGGCTATTGGTATTTGCAGTAAAGGTGATCATCGCAGCATTGGCTTTCTTTCCCGCATTAGCATTAGGGCCGATATCGGAGTGGATGAAGATGCATTAAAACGTTTGAGCAAAGAACTTTAAAATATTAAAAATGAAAAGAGATCGTAAAGATGGGTTATTTAAAAAGGAATTGGTTTTCGAGGCCATTAAGCAATCTTTCGTGAAGCTTAACCCGAAATACCAGTTTCGCAGCCCGGTAATGTTCACAGTAGAGATCGGAACGTTTGTTATGATGTTTGTTTGTGTGTGGATATTATCCGGTGAACATAGCCAGGGTTCATTTGCTTACAACCTTATTATATTCCTGATCCTTCTGGCAACACTGCTATTTGCCAATTTCGCAGAAGCGCTGGCGGAAGCCAGGGGAAAGGCGCAGGCTGCATCTTTAAGAAAAACCAGGCAGGATACACCGGCCAAGAAGATAGCGTTGCTTGGCGAAATATTTGTGAATGAGATACATATAGTACCTTCTTCACAGCTCGTAAAAGGTGATTATTTTGTTTGCGAGGCGGGGGATATAATACCTACGGATGGGGAGATCGTAGAGGGAATTGCCACGATTGATGAATCTGCGATAACCGGGGAATCAGCTCCTGTAATCAGGGAGTCAGGAGGTGATAAATCATCAGTAACAGGCGGTACGAAAGTACTATCAGATAAAATTAAGGTGAAGGTAACCACCGAGCCAGGAGAAAGTTTTCTTGATAAAATGATCGCTCTTGTAGAGGGCGCGTCGAGGCAAAAGACCCCTAATGAGATAGCGCTAACCATACTGCTGGCGGGGTTTACATTGGTATTTATAATAGTGTGTACCACCCTTCAGCCATTTGCAGCTTACGCGAAAACACCCATACCCATATCTGCATACATTTCGTTGTTTGTGTGCTTGATTCCTACTACTATTGGAGGACTGCTGTCTGCCATCGGCATCTCTGGTATGGACAGGGCGCTCAGGGCAAATGTAATAGCAAAATCCGGCAAAGCTGTTGAAACAGCGGGAGACCTGGATGTATTGCTGCTCGATAAGACCGGCACTATTACTATAGGCAACCGTAAAGCCACTAATTTTTACGAGGCTCCTGGAGCTACGTTGCCGGAGTTAATACATGCATCCATTCTCAGCTCTAACTCAGATGCTACGCCTGAAGGTAAATCTATTGTGGAGCTGGGTAAGAAAATGCTTACTGAGCATCCACTGACCGCTAATAAGTTTGACAAATACAAAGCTGAAGTAACCTATCAGATCAATTTTACCGCTGAAACCAGATCAAGCGGTGTAGACCTGGCTAATGGAATAAAGATCAGGAAAGGGGCCAGCGATGCAGTTAAAAAGATGGTAGAGAATGCCGGTAACACATTCCAACAAGAAATAACTGATATCGTAAATAAGGTCGCTGCTAATGGAGGCACCCCGCTGGTAGTTATCGAAAATAACAAAGTACTTGGTGTAGTGGAGCTACAGGATATCATTAAAACCGGCATTCACGAAAGGTTTGAGCGCCTTCGAAAGATGGGTGTAAAAACAGTAATGGTAACCGGTGACAATCCATTGACGGCAAAATATATAGCTGGGAAGGCTGGTGTAGACGATTATATAGCCGAAGCAAAACCAGAGGATAAAATGGCCTACATACGCAAAGAGCAAGCCGCCGGTAAGCTGGTAGCGATGATGGGTGATGGCACGAACGACGCCCCCGCATTGGCACAGGCTGATGTTGGCGTAGCAATGAACAGTGGTACTGCGGCTGCAAAAGAAGCAGGTAATATGGTAGACCTCGACAACGACCCTACCAAGCTGATAGAAATAGTAGAGATAGGCAAGCAATTATTAATGACTCGCGGTACGTTAACTACATTTTCTATAGCCAATGACGTTGCCAAGTATTTTGCAATAGTTCCGGCATTGTTCATTACCTCTATTCCCGCTTTGCAGCGCATCAATGTAATGAGCCTTCATAGCCCCGCCAGCGCTATCCTGTCAGCGATCATTTTTAACGCCATTATCATCCCCATGCTGATACCATTGGCGCTGAAAGGAGTGGCATATAAACCAATTGGCGCAAGCGCATTGCTGAGAAGAAATCTACTGGTGTATGGGTTAGGTGGTGTGCTGGTTCCGTTCATTGGCATCAAGCTAATTGATGTAGTTGTGGCTTTATTTATGTAAAAATTGGTTGAAAAAGTAAAACTATTAAAGATGAAAAAAGAGATAATTCCGTCGCTCCTTCTTACCATAGTTTGTATCCTGTTCTTTTCGGGAGTATACCCCGTGATAATATGGGCAATAGCCCAGGCAGGCCCTAACAAAGGCGAGGGCATTACTATAAAAGACAGTAAAGGCAAATATTACTACGAGAATATAGGCCAGAAGTTTACAGATGATAAGTATTTCTGGTCGCGTCCCTCTGCCGTCAACTACAATGCAGCCGGATCAGGTGGCAGCAATAAGGGGCCGGATAATCCTGATTACCTGGCACAGGTGCAAGCAGCCATTGACACCTTCATGAAACATAACCCGGACATTAATAAGGCTGATATACCTTCAGATATGGTTACGGCAAGTGGTAGCGGCCTTGATCCGCATATAAGCGTGCAGGGCGCGGAAGTACAGATCGCAAGGATAGCAAAAGTACGCGGGCTTGACAAAAACAAAGTAGATGCTCTTGTAAAAGCACACATTGAAGGCCCTATGTATGGTATGGGCCCAAGCCGCATAAACGTTTTGAAACTGAATATTGACTTAGATAATCTGAAATAAGCAATGACCAAAGAAATCATATTTCGGACAATTGCGCTATTCCTGCTCGCAGGGTTTTGTGAAATAGGTGGGGGCTATATGATATGGACTGCCATTAAAGATAAACAACCGATGTGGATTGGAATATTGGGTGCGATTATCCTTGCTGTATATGGCATGATAGCCACTTTACAGCCTGCAAATTTCGGGCGCACATATGCAGCATATGGCGGCATCTTCGTGGCGATGTCCTTATTGTGGGGATGGAAAGTCGACAAAATAAAACCAGATATGTACGATGTTATCGGCGCTATAGTAGTGCTGCTGGGAGCAGCGATCATTTTCTATGCTCCACGTAAAGTGATGTAATTGTAAAAAAGCAGGGTAAACAATAATTAAAATACACTCTAAACAAAATAAGATGAAGAAAACAAAAATAGCATTACTGGCATTAGCGGCCTCAATGCTTACAATGCGAGCTAACGCACAAACTGAAACAAATG
>JABDHF010000011.1 GCA_013285595.1 Bacteroidota bacterium | reverse complement strand
CTGAGCGCTACATAGAGCTATATGAGGTAGTAACAGGCAAAACCTTTGTAAAGCATGATGTAAACCATGCAGAGGAGGAAAAGAAGCTGGTGGAGGCGTTAAAGCAGTTGGAAGCGTAGGCTGCGTTCCGGGTTGATTTTTTTCGTAAATTTAGGCATACAAAATAAGAGGGTTATGACGATTGCTGCGGTAAAAGAAAAGCTTCATGAATATATTGATCATGCGGATGATAAAAAGGTAAAAGCAATTTTTACCTTGGTGGAGAATGACATAGAGCAGGATTATGAATTTACCGATGGAGAAATGGCAGAACTCGATAGGAGATGGGACGATTACTTATCCGGAAAATCAAAGTCGTATACTTTGGAAGGGGCAAAAGAGAAATTAAACAAGTATATAGCGAATAAGCAAAAGAATGCATAACATTGAAGTTAGTCTTGAAGCGGAACAAGATATTGAAAATGCTATTGATTACTATTTTGCTATAAATATTGACCTCGTATTCAAGTTTAGGGATGAATTATATGTTGCTTACGAAAAAATAGCAGTCAATCCACAGTTTTATAAATACATATCAAAAAATAAAAAGAAACAATTCAGGCGAATACAATTAAAGTCATTTCCATACATAATTATCTATAGTATTAATGGGAACGCTATAGTTGTTAACTCTGTATTTAATACATATCGTAAACCACTTTATGGAACACCTTAGATAAAAGGTAAGATAACTTCAATCTTCCTTTTATTGATTTAATTACCACAATATTTTATCATTCCATGTCATCAATTACTACCACATCCCGTATTATCCGCGCCCCGCGCGGCACTGATCTTACCTGTAAGAGCTGGGTAACAGAAGCGGCCTACCGCATGATACAGAATAACCTGGACCCTGAAGTAGCAGAAAGGCCCGAAGACCTTGTAGTGTACGGTGGCAATGGTAAGGCTGCCCGCAACTGGGAAAGCTTTGATAAGATACTGGAATGCCTCAAAAACCTGGAAGAAGATGAGACGCTGATGGTGCAGAGTGGCAAGCCTGTGGGCGTACTCCGCTCGCATAAAAATGCGCCGCGTGTGCTTATTGCTAATTCTAACCTGGTAGGCCGCTGGGCTACGTGGGAGCATTTTCGTGAGCTGGAAGCCAAGGGCCTGATGATGTATGGGCAAATGACTGCCGGCAGCTGGATATACATAGGTTCGCAGGGAATAGTGCAGGGAACATATGAAACTTATATGTCGCTGGCAAACAAACATTATGATGGCACCCTGAAAGGCAAGCTAAATGTGACAGCAGGGCTTGGCGGTATGGGTGGCGCTCAGCCACTTGCTATTACTATGAACGAGGGTGTATGCCTTGCTGCTGAAATGGAAGAGTGGCGCATAAAGAAGCGCATAGAGACGCGCTACCTGGATAAATGGACCACAGACATTGATGAGAGTATAGACTGGGCGCTGGATGCAAAGGCTAAGGGAGAACGTATATCTATTGGTGTTTGCTGCAATGTGGTGGACTTATTACAACGCCTTATAGATCGTAACATAACACTTGATACCCTTACCGACCAAACCTCGGCACACGATGAGCTGATCGGTTATTTCCCTGAAGGGTTAAGTGTGCCAGAGGCTAACGCTTTACGCAGCAGTGATCCTGTAGAGTATGTAAAGCGCTCGCTCGACACAATGGCTAAGCACGTTAACCAGATGCTGGAACTGCAAAAGCGTGGCGCCATAACATTTGATTACGGCAATAACCTACGTGGACAGGCGCACGATAAGCGCGGTGTAAAGAATGCTTTTGACTTCCCCGGTTTTGTACCGGCTTATATAAGGCCTTTGTTTTGCGAAGGAAAGGGCCCTTTCCGCTGGGTAGCACTGAGCGGAGACCCTGAGGATATTTATACCACCGATAAGGCATTGATGGAGCTGTTCCCCGATAATAAAGGGTTGCACCGCTGGCTGGTGATGGCCAGGGAGCGTATAGCTTTCCAGGGGTTGCCTGCACGCATCTGCTGGCTGGGTATGGGCGACCGGGAAAAGGCAGGGCTATTATTTAATGAACTGGTAAGAACCGGCAAAGTAAAAGCTCCGATAGTAATAGGCAGAGACCACCTTGATACAGGCTCAGTAGCATCGCCAAACCGCGAAACTGAAGCCATGAAAGATGGCAGCGATGCGGTAGCCGACTGGCCTATACTAAATGCTTTGATCAATACTGCTGGCGGTGCAAGCTGGGTGTCATTTCACCACGGTGGTGGCGTAGGTATGGGCTATTCGTTGCATGCGGGTATGGTGATAGTAGCTGATGGTACCCAGGATGCGGAAGAACGACTGAAAAGGGTGTTGTTCAACGATCCGGCAATGGGCGTTATCCGCCATGCTGATGCAGGGTATGAAGAAGCGATTGAAACGGGAGAAAAGTTTGGTCTTAATTTATAACAAAAGATAACCCTTTAGGGGATTGGCGTTTTATGTATCGCATTGGGCAGGGAATAGATTTTCATAAATTGGTAGAGGGCCGGGAATTTTGGCTTGGAGGCATCCTTATCCCACATAGCAAGGGTGCGCTTGGCCATTCTGATGCTGATGTGCTGCTGCATGCAATCTGCGACGCACTACTTGGCGCATTAAGCCTTGGCGATATAGGTCAGCATTTCCCGGATACGGACGCGACATACAAAGGCATAGACAGTAAGATACTGCTCCAGAAGTCTTATCAGTTAGTCACTGAAGCTGGTTATAAGCTTGTAAATGCCGATGCTACCATATTGCTGCAAGCACCTAAGATAAGGCCGTATGTAGATAATATGAGGGCTGCAATAGCAGGTATACTCAATGTATCTGTCGACGATATTTCTATAAAGGCTACTACTACCGAGCATTTAAGTTTTATAGGCAGGGAAGAGGGGATAGTTGCTACTGCAAATGTGCTACTAATGAAAAATGAATAGAGGCTACCTCATATTGTTTGCATTGCTTGCCTGTAGTTTCTGCCCTACAGAAGAAGTAGCTGTTAAAGGCCACTTAAGATCAAAGTCTCACAAAAGGGTCAGTAATGTTGTCATCTTCGTAAAGGGCGCTATAGAAAATGGCTTGGGTGCGACAACTACGGATAAAAATGGCGATTTCATATTAGGGTTCGACGATTGGGAAAGGACAAAGCCACTCCTGTTTTATTATGTAAATGAAGGCAGGGATACTATTTTATTAAAGTCAGTTATGAAACTGAAAAATGATATGCCTGAAATGACATTTTGGATAAAGTAGAGGCGCTGCCGATTATAATAAGAATTGCATCTCCACTAATTCCTTTCCTATCTGCTGCACACCTTTCAAAATACGGCGGGTTTGTATTGCGGAAGGTTTTTTTGCTCCGTTTATATATTGCGCCAAAAGGCTTTGATTCATGCCAATTCTTTCTGATAGTGCTTTTGCATTGATCACTTTGTAAAAATTGAAAAACGATGCAAGATCAAGAACCAGCTTTATGTTATCTGCGGTTATGGCAGGAATAGCCTTATATTCAAAATATAAATTAAGCGCCTCAGTTATATTAGCTTTTATTTCTTCAAGGCTATCACCAGCAGTATAAACAGGATATTTATCCGCGCCTGCTGAAAACCCTGTATTTGTTTTCTCTACTGTTACTTTTATTTGTTTCATCACTTACTTTTTTAGTCCTGCCTGCTTCATGATCTTGAGTTGAAGGCCTGTGCCTATTTCTTTGCTTCCGTGATCAGGAACTATTACCGGTTCTTTTTTATCAGCGTGGTGCATTATAATATGGCTGCCCGTTTGGCGCGCTTCATACCAGCCGTTTCTTTTTAGGATTCTGATCAGTTCGCTGTATTTCACGAAATGTAAAGGTAATAAATTTATTACTTAATGCTGTAAGTGCACAATACACCTTTCAGTATCCAGCCCGCGTACCAGCGTATCGTAGATAATCATCTGGTAGGCTGTATCGTGTGGTGGGGTGTCGTGCGTATAGGTGCCTGCTCCCCATATTTTATAGCTGCCAATTGTTTGGTAGGGAATGGTAATGCTGCTTGAGATGTTCGCCGTAACCACAAAGTTCAGCCCCAGGTTTTTGATGTTCCTGATCTTCAGTATATGCGGGGTATCAGGCAGTGTGTAAGTAATACAGGTATAAGGATAGAGGCTATCGGCAGGAGTGCAGTAATCGTAGCTGCCCGGGTAGGTACCTGCAAGCTTTTTGGTATAGTCGGCAGGTGTGCCCACTTTTAGCAAGATCATATGGTTTTCGATGCCCCTGGCGGCGGAACTGATCCTAAGGTTTACTGTGTCGACACCTGCAGGAACATCGCCGATATTAAATTGGAATGTACCGCTCTGTAATAAAGTAACCGTTTGTGTTGCGGGGATGACGGTGGTATTTGCCGGCAGATTTGTGATTGAGTATGTAATAGGGCTGGTATCAATGGAGCCACTCAATACATTTACATTAAAGAACAGGATCTTTGTGCTATTGGCGGTACAGGTAATAAAAGAATCGTAAGTGGTAGTGAATGTAAAAGGTGTAGGGTCCACTGCTACAGGCTGGGTTTTCGTACAGCAGCAGTAAAAAAATAATAACACCAAGACCAAAAAACGGAGCTTCACACCTCTAAAATACATTTAATAATCTTTACCGCCAAAGGGTGCCGTTGCGTTTATTAACCGGAAGTTGATTAATTGTTATATTTTTCTGGTTTTTATTTCGTCTACCACCGCTGGGTCCAGCAGGGTAGAGGTATCGCCCAGGTTGTCTATTTCGCCTTCGGCTATCTTTCGCAGTATGCGCCGCATTATTTTGCCGCTGCGTGTTTTAGGCAGACCGGTTACAAACTGTATTTTATCGGGCCGGGCTATAGGGCCTATTACGCGGGTCACTGTTTGCAGGATGTCTGCCTGCATCAGTACCATATCTTCCGGCATTTTATCCATGATCACGTAGGCATATATTCCCTGCCCTTTCAGGCCGTGGGGGTAGCCTACTACCGCGCTTTCCAGTACGCCGGTGTGCATGTTTATGGCGTTCTCTACCTCGGCAGTGCCTATTCGGTGCCCACTTACATTCAGCACATCATCTACGCGGCCAGTGATGCGGTAGTAGCCATTTTCATCGCGGTAGCAGCCATCGCCGGTGAAGTACATATTGTCGTACGTGGCGAAGTAATTTAGACGGCACCGTTCATGGTCGCCATAAGTGGTGCGTATTATTGATGGCCATGGAAAGCGGATACATAGGTTGCCACTTACATTGTTACCCGTTATTTCTTTTCCCTGCTCATCCACTATTACCGGCTGTATGCCGGGCAATGGCAGTGTGGCGTAGCTTGGTTTTGCTGGTGTAACGCCAGCCAGGTTAGATATCAGTATGCCTCCATTCTCGGTTTGCCACCAGGTATCTACTATCGGCAGCCGCTTTTTGCCTATATGCTCATCATACCAGTGCCAGGCTTCTTCATTTATAGGCTCACCTACGGTGCCCAGTACTTTCAGGCTATCCAGCTTCTTTCGTTCCAGTGGTGCAAGGCCATAGCCCATCAGGCTGCGTATGGCTGTGGGTGCTGTGTACAGTATGTGTGCTTTGTGCTTATCCACTATGTCCCATAATCTTCCCGCATCGGGCCATGTTGGTAAACCCTCATACATCAGCGATGTGCCGCCTGCGCAGAGCACACCGTATACGATGTAGGTATGACCGGTTATCCACCCAATATCAGCTGTGCAGAAATGAATATCTCCCGGGGTGTACTGAAATACATTCACAAAGCTATACGTAGCATATACCATATAACCAGCCGAAGAATGTACTACGCCTTTCGGTTTACCTGTAGACCCGGAAGTATATAGAATGAACAGGGGATCTTCCGCGTCCATCTCTTCTGCTGGCATTGCGGGGTTGCCTTGTGTCTCTACTTTGCTTATCTCATCGTGCCACCACTTATCCCTGCCTTTTATCATGCTCACCGGGGTCTTTGTCCGCTCATAAACGATTACTGTCTTTACAAACGGGCAGCTTACCAAAGCATCGTCAATAACGTTCTTTAAAGGAATAGCCTTAGCTCCCCGGTAAGCCCCATCGCAGGTGATTATAAATTCGGCTTGTGCATCCTGTAGCCTGTCTGAGATACTTTGTGCGCTGAACCCGCCAAAAACTACAGAGTGGATGGCGCCCATGCGTGCACAGGCAAGCATAGCAATGGGCAACTCAGGAATCATGCCCATGTATATGCACACGCGGTCGCCCTTGCATACACCATTGTTCCGTAATACCTGCGCAAACTGGTTTACTTTAAAATGAAGTTCGTCGTAGGTAATCACCCGGTGAGGTTCGTCCTTACCATTAGGTTCCCAGATGATGGCCGGTACATCGCCTCTTGCTTGTAGGTGCCTGTCCAGGCAATTCTCGGTGATATTCAGCTTGCCATTAATGAACCATTTTACATCTGGCTTTCTAAAGTCCCATTCCAGTACCTTATCCCATTTCTTTCGCCACGAAAACTGAGCCGCCACTTCGCTCCAGAATTCCTCTGGTTGTGCTACGCTTTTTGCGTATGCCCGTTTATATTCTTCGTACGACCGGATTTGGAATGAGAAAGACATAAGTGCTTTTCGTTAAAAGGTTAACTGGTTAATAAGCCAACTGCGCTAAAAGGTTAAGAGGCGGTTGCTATCAAAGTTATAATTTTCTACTCCTACGTACTCTTCAGTGTAGGGTCCACAGCCCTTGTAGCCCGGTAAGCCGGGTACCACGAGGTCAGCAGTCCCACCATGATAATGGTAACGGTAACAAGGAGAATATCCTGTAGTTCTATCTTCACGGGGTAAGCATCTACAAGGAAAGATCCACCGAGTTTTATCAGGCCAAATTTTAGCTGTACAAGGCATATACCACAGCCCAATAATATCCCGGATAGGCCACCTACCAATGACCATAGCATGCCCTCCAGCAAGAATATCTTCCTGATGGTACCGGGCTGTGCGCCCATGGCCCGCAGTATGGCTATATCTTTTTGCTTTTCCAGCACCAGCATAGACAGTGCGCCCACCATGTTGAACGACGCTATAAGCAATACCAGCAGCAGTATGGCATATACAGCCCACTTCTCTGCGCCCATTACCATGTACATGGTCTTATTCTGTTCATAGCGGGTCTCTACCCTGTAGGTATTGCCCAGCAGGTGTTCCAGTTGTTTTTTTATCTCAGGTATAGCGTTGGCATCGGCGCTGATCTCTAACGATGAATACTTGCCTTGCTGATGAAAAAGCTGCTGTACAAGCACTAATGGCGCCAATATATATTTGCTGTCGAACTCATCCTGTATCCTGAAAACGCCTGAAGGATGCAGCTTCAGCGACTGGAAGGCCGACAAAGGATCTGCGCCAGGGTCAGTTATAGCCGGGTTTGGGTAGTAGAGCATCACGTACGTAAGGTTATTTACGTCCGCCCCCAACTCGTTCATTATCCGCAAACCTGCAATTGCTGTATTCTGTTCGCCTGCCGATACGGAATCATCGCCCTGCACTATATACTGTCTTACATCGTTTACTTTAAAATAACTGTTCTCAATGCCTTTGAGAATGATCACTTTCTGCTGGTCGTGATTATTGGCAAAGACATTATCCTCTATAACCGGTGTCATATCCTGCACCCCATTGATATGCCTGATGGTGGCTAGTTTTGCAGCCTCTAATTCGAAGAATTTACCACGCACCACTGTTATTTTTATATCGGGGTAAAATGCCTTGTAAAGGTCTTTTACTACAGTCTCCAGCCCATTGAATACTGAGAAAATAATGATCATGGCCGCGCTGCTCACCGCAATTGCAACCATGCTTATGCGCGATAGGATAGGCACCGCATTGGCAGAGCGTTTGCCACGCAGGTACCTCAGCGCCAGTTGCCATATAAGAGTGCGGTCCAAAAGGAAATATTAATTAAGTCGGAAGGTATACCCTTTTTCACTCTTCGGTGGCCGGGGGCATGGCTTCGCGGTCTTTATTTATTTGTTTAAAGATCTCTTCCATTTTAAAGATATGGTCGAGCGTATCGTCGGCATAAAACTGCAGTTCAGGCACCCTGCGCAACTGGTCTTTTACTCTTTGCCCCAGTAGCTTACGCCATTCCCACCCGCGATCTTTTATTTTATACAGTAATGCTGCCTGGTCTTTCACCTGGAAAAAACTGAGGTACACCCGTGCTTCCAGCAGATCGGGCGTTATCATTACTTTCGATATGGATACCATGCCGCCATCAATAATATTCATCCCTTCGCGCTGAAAAATGTCGCTCAGCTCTTCCATCACCAGCTTGCCTACCTGTTTCTGCCTTTTGTTTTCTTCCATAAGTAGCTTATTACCCGCTAAAGTTAGCGAATTTGAAAATTTGGGGTCGAAAATTTGCTGAAGCATAAGCGCCCCTGCTATTATTTTTAGTTTGTTTATAAATAAATATTTCCTAAATTCATGTCTTATACCATTTTATGAAAAGAAGATTATTTGCCATTAGCTGCGCCGCATTGATTTTTACAGGTTGTAAAGAACATGGTACATTAATAGATTTTGGTACTAATTCAACAAGCCAGACCTCGTCTGTAGTATCGCCTGTTCCATCGCCCGATCCACACCAGGTTTTGGTAGAAGAGTTTACCGGGCAAAGCTGCCCTAATTGTCCGCAGGCACATGCTGCGATTGATGCCATCTCGGCACAAAATCCCGGGCGTGTTAATTTAATTAGCCTGTATCCATTATCCTCCCCTAAGCCATTCCCGCAGTGTGTACCTCCAACGGGGGCACAATATGATTTTGAAGAAATTACAGCCGAGAATGTACTTGATGGCATTTTTGGTAACCCCGGGGGGCTTCCGGCCTCAGGTGCAGACAGGGTTTCCTATAACGGCAGTGTATTGCAACTTGGGCCTAACGGCTCGGATGGCATTATCACGACGCAACTAGCTGTTGCATCCCCGGTAAATATTATTGTTACGAGCAACTATGACCTGGCAAAGAACGTAGCTATCATTAACGCTACAGTCACCTACACTGAAGCGTCGTCAACGTCGCAAAACTTGTCTATAGTAGTTGTTGAGGATAATATCAGTGACTTGCAGGAATTTCCGGGAGTTATTCAAAAATATGTATTTATGGACGTTTACAGGGGTATGGTTACGGCTGTACCTGCCGGCGACGTTTTGCAAGTGACAAAAAACTCCAATGCTAAAGAAGCCGGGCGTTGCTTCAAAAAAACTTATGCCTATGCTTTACCTGCTAAATCTCCCGCCATTGTACCATCAAATTGCCGGATCATAGCGTTTGTAAGCAATGCTGATGGTGCAGACAAACGCGTATTGCAATCGGCCCAGTGCAAATTGATGAATTAACCGGAATACATTAGCGTACCGAAGAATTAATGAATATTTCCTAAATTCGTGTTTTATAATCCAGGCATGAAAAATATTTTATTTGCATTTTGCGGCGTAGCGTTACTTTTTACCGGCTGTAAAGAACACGATATACCTATAGACTTCAGTATTAAAGCAATCTCCGATAGCACAGGGGTTTCGTCGTCTGTGCCCGCGCCTGCACCACACCAGGTACTGGTAGAGGAGTTTACCGGGGAAAGCTGCCCTAACTGCCCCTCGGCCCACTCTGATCTTGATAAGGTATCTACGATAGGCGCTGGCAATGGCTTAGTCAATGTCATCAGTATGTATACTGCGGGTAGCCCCCAGAGCATACCACCTTCAGGGGCTGTCTATGATCTTAGAGACGATGTTGCAACAGCAGTATTATCTGGTATTTTTGGTAATGTAGGCGGGCTTCCGGCAGCAAGTATAGACCGTGTTTCTTCAGGCGGCAGTGTTGTGCAGGTAGGTTCTTCGTCTTGGGATGGCGTAATATCTTCCGAGCTTGCGATCGCATCTCCGGTCAATATTTCTGTAACAAGTGCGTACAACGCTGCAAACGGCACAGCCAGCATTACAGCTATAGTTACCTATACCCAGCCGCAAACCACGACGCAAAATTTATCTGTTGTAATTGTTGAAGATAGTATCAGCGATCTGCAGGAATTCCCGAGCGTGGTTCAGAATTACACGTTTATGGATGTATTCAGGGGGATGGCCACAAAGGTACCCGCCGGCGATGTATTGCAGGCCACTGCGGGTAATGATACCAAGGAGGCAGGGCGCTTCTTCCAGAAGGTATATGCTTACAAATTGCCTGCTAAAACACCAGCGATCGTTCCTGCGCACTGCCGGGTCATTGCTTTTGTCAACAGTACCAATGGTTCTGATAAGCATATTTTGCAATCGGCACAGTGCCCTTTAAAATAATATCAGCAAAGATCTGTTTTTCTAATTGCCTTGTTGTAACCCGACAAGGCTTTTTCTTAATAAGGACTTTTAATAATGAGGAATAATAAGTTATCCTGTTTTACTTTATTCGCAGTAGTTGTTATTGTGGCTTTCAGCGCTTGCAATAATCCGGCAGAGCAGAAGAAAGAAGAAGCCAGCAAAGATACTGTGCAGGCAAAGCCATTAAATGTACCATCATTCAATGCTGATAGCGCTTACAGCTATGTAGGCGCACAGGTGGCATTTGGCCCGCGCACACCCGGCTCTGCCGCACAAATAAAGTGCGCTAAATGGATGGAAGACAAGCTAAAGCCGTTTTGCGACACCGTATACCGGCAGCAGGTGCAGGTAACCGGGGGCGATGGCAAGTCGCTACCATGTATCAATCTTATTGGTGTTATCAACCCCAGGGCCACCCGGCGTATCCTCTTTCTTACACACTGGGATAGCCGCCCCTGGGCCGACCAGGATACCAAAGGCCAGGATAAGCCCGTGCTGGCAGCCGACGACGGCGGCAGCGGGGTAGGCGTGTTGCTGGAAATGGCAAGCGAGATCAAAAGCCATGGCGTACCGGCCAATTTGGGTATAGACATATTATTTACTGATGTGGAAGACTACGGAAAGTCGGAATGGGGAGAAGACTCTTATTGCCTGGGTACCCAGTATTGGGCGCATCATCCGCATGTGCCGGGTTATAGCGCTAACTACGGCATATTGCTGGATATGGTGGGCGCAAAGGGCGCACAGTTCCCTATGGAGGGCATCTCCAGCCAATATGCAGGTGACATACAACAAAAAGTTTGGAAAGCCGCTGGCGACGCTGGCTTTTCGTCTTACTTTCCTTATGTAGCGGCAGTGGAGATAACGGATGACCATGTGCCGGTAAATAAGATCACCGGCATTAAAACCGTGGACATCATTAACCTTACACCCGATATGGAACACCCGTTTGCCCGTCACTGGCATACCCATGCCGACGTAATGGATATTATAGATAAAAACACGCTTAAAGCCGTGGGGCAAACACTGCTGCAGGTGGTGTATAGTGAGCAGCCGGCCAGCGGCGCTTAGCCTATTATCGCAGTGAGCTTAAAAAACTGTTATCTTTTATTCATTCATTATAGCCGGGGCGTGGTTCTGTGTAGGTAGTATAGTATATTTGCCCGTCATAAATATAAAATTGCTCAGGTTTTGAAGTATCGTAATGCGTTGCTGATAGTTTTGCTGGTCATCGTTGCCGACCAGGCGCTGAAATTCTTTGTTAAGACCCATTTCTCAAATGGGGACGATGTGAAAATAATGGGCAGCTGGTTCCGGCTTCACTTTATTGAGAATGAAGGAATGGCCTACGGCATGAAGCTTAGCGAATCGGTAATGGGCAAACTCGTCCTTTCTTCTTTCCGGCTTATAGCGGTGATCTTCGGGTTTTATTTATTGAAGCGGTTGACGAAGAAAGGTTATAGCAAGGGTGCTATCATCTGTGGCACGCTCATTCTTGCCGGCGCGCTTGGAAACCTTATCGACAGTATGTTTTACGGCCTTATATTTACCGACAGCCCTTACGCATGCTTTGCCGGTAATTATGACAACCTGCACACCATGCTGCAAAACCACGGTCAGGGCGCGGTAGCTCACCTCTGCGACTGGGGCCATGGTTACGGAAAATTTTTGCAGGGCAAGGTAGTAGATATGCTTTACTTTCCTGTAGTAGATACTATAATGCCGCACTGGGTGCCCTTCATTGGTGGCAAAAGTTTTATTTTCTTTGAGCCCGTTTTCAACATTGCAGATGCGGCAATATCAGTAGGCGTTATTACCCTCGTATTTTTTCAGAAGCGCCTTATTCACAAGGCTGGCACTGAAGAAACGGTGGAACACAGCAACACAGTAACACAATAGCTATGGAAGACGAACTTTTATCAATAACAGTATGGCTGGCAGGGCGCAGCTACCGCCTGCGCATAAAACCTGAAGAAGAATCAGCAGTGCGCAAAGCCGTGAAGCTGGCTGATGAAAAGGTAAACGAAATGCGCGTACACTACGCGGGCAAAGACGACCAGGATTTTATGGCCATGAGCCTGCTCACCTATGCAGCCGACAGCGCCATAGACTCCCTCAACAATCCGCTGCTGCATGAAGAGTTAACCAAAATGTCGAAGAAGATAGATAAAGCGGTCAATATGGCTAATTCGTAACCGCGTTGAATAGCTCATTATAAAAAGTAAGGGTGGCCAACGAGCCACCCTTACTTTTTATAAATCGTTTAGAGATCATTAAAAGCCAAGTGTATACGTAATGTCAACGTGGCAATGCAATGTTGAAGTAATAGGGCGGCGCAGCTTAGCGACAATGAGGTAATAAAATGTCATATTTGCGTGAAAATATTTTTTCACATCCTGGGTAGCATCTTGAACTTTTGGTGATAATGTTATGTTGTAAGAGTCAGGATTATTCTCAACATATGCGATGGTGTAAGGATCGTAACTGCCATTGTTGGCATCGCTGTTGAATTCTGCTCCTGCATAAGTGAAATTGGCAAAATTATTAGCGGTGCCACCATCAAGAAGTGTAAGCGTTATAGTTGCTATTTTTACACTTTTAATACTACTGAAACTGTAAACACCACCGGTTTGAGCCTTGATCATTGAGTCAATATTGAACGCTAACGGGGCCACGCCTATTGCAGCTTGCGAGGTTGTGTCGTTGGTAGGAGGGATGGTAACATCTGTGCTAGCACCTGTAAAGCTTATGTCCGGTGGTGTTACGGCGCTTTTTATCTTATCGCACGACTGGAAACTAAGTGTAGCGCCCAAAGCTACTACCGCTAAACTGATCTGTAATAATTTTTTCATAATAAAAGTTTTTTGTTTTGTATTAGCAAACCTACCAACTATATAGTGAAAGGATGGGTGTAATGTTCTAAAAGCCCCGAATAATGTTCTGAGTTAAATACCTAATGATTATGCGTCGTTAGCAAATTGATAACTTACAGATGATCAAGCAGTTCGTCGCGGTATTTTTTGGATATGGGGAGTTCTTTTCCACCAATAGTTACTGCTGCCGGGGTTACTTTATCTATCTTATTCTTATTAACGATGTACCCCCTGTGAATGCGTATAAATGACTTCTTATCCAGCTCCTCCAGGTATTGCTGCAATGATGTGCGTACCAGGTATTTCCTGCTGGTTGTATACACATTCACATACACATGGTCGCTCTCCAGGTACAATATCTCATCAAAGTTTACCTTATACTGATAGATGCCTTCTTTTATGAACAAGTGTTGCCTTAGCCGCTTTCCCGGCGCTATATCAGTTGCATAAAAGTTGTGGAGGGCTATCTCTATGGCCGCATACAGGTCTTCCCGCTGAAACGGCTTTACGAGAAAGGCGTTAGGTGTCACTGTTTTTGCCCTCGCAAGTGTTCCCGCATCGCTATTTGCGGTGAGGAAGATAAAAGGCATGTCCATGTGCTCGCGTATATAGCGCGCTACGGCTATGCCATCCAGGTCGTTACCCGCCAGGTTTATATCCAGCAGCACCAGGTCGGGCTGCTCTGCCTGCAGCATGGTTATGGCTTCCTCATAATCGCAGCATGGCTCAGGCACAGTATAGCGCATGCTTCTCAGTACGGCCCGAATGCTATCGGCAATAATGAGCTCATCTTCTACTATACCTATCTTAGTGTCCATGCTGAAAAATAATAGTAAATGTACTGCCCTCTTCAAACTTATAAGTCGCTGATCCTTTTAGCTGTTTGCTCAACCGCCTCACCAGGTAAAACCCCAATGATCCGCCATCGGCATTAAACAGCCCTTCCGGCAGTCCGGGACCATTGTCGCGGTAAGTAAGCATATACATAGTTCCGGAAGTTACAAGCTCCATAGTCACTGCCGCTGCTGTGCTGGCAGTAAAAGCATGCTTAAAAGAGTTGGTGATCAGCTCATTGAGTATCACTCCTAAAAGCACTACGGTGTTGAGCGGTATAAAGGTAGAAGGTATAGCGTTGTTAAAGCGTACCACTTTTCCTTCACTGCCAAATGCACTGTATAGCCGGGCAAACAGGTCGCTGGCAAATGCTGAGAATTCTATAGCCTCATCGTCGTCGCTACCATAGAGCTTGCTATGCACGGTGGCTATGCTTAGCACCCGGCGCTGCGCTGTGCGAAGGGCGCTGCGGGCGCTCTCGTCTTCTATATTTTCTGCCTGCAGCTCCAGCAGGCTGCTGATCAGCTGCAGGTTATTTTTTACCCTGTGGTGAGTCTCTTTCAGCAACATTTCTTTTTCTTTCAGCGCTTTCTCTATTACCTGGTTCTGGTCTTTCAGGCTTGCAGCCTGCAGGCTTATCGTTTTGTTTGCCCGCTGTTTTTGCCTCAGGTTGCGGTATATGAATATGATCAGCACTATCAGCGTTACCATTGCAGTAAGCGTAGCCACAAGCGCGGTTCGCTGGTTCCTGGTTATAGCCGCTGCTGACCGTTGTTCCAGCTCATTGCGTGCAGCCTGCTGTTCTATGTTTATTTTAGTCAGCTGCATTGCCTCTTCTATCGTTTGCTGTGTGCGTTTTTGTATAGTTATCAGGGAGTCGAATTTCTTATGGTATACCAGTGCCAGCTCGGGCTTGTGGTCATACTCATACACCCTGCTCAGTGTTTCACAGTAGTGTTGTTGCAGGTCTATATTGGCCAGCGCCTCTCCCATCTTCAACGTCCATTCACCATACAGTATAGCGGAGTCCCATTGATGGGCGGACTCATATACATCGCAAAACGTAGATAGTATATACGAGCGCTCATGATCATCATCTGCCAGCTCCGCATATTTATCGGCTATCCTCAGGCAATAGAGGGCGCTGTCGTTCTTGTTCATTTTCACGTATGTGGTTGCCTCTGTATTTAGCAGATTGGCCAGCTGCTTCTTTTTTTGCCGGCCATCCAGGTGGGTTTCTGTAAATGCCAGGGCTTTGTTATACCATGGAATAGCCTCCGTATACCTTCCCAGGTCTGATATACACAAAGCGTAAGTGCGCATACAGCGGCATACATTAAGCGGGTCGTTCATCTGCCCGGCCAGGTCCAGCGATCGTTTTGCATACAAAAGCGCATGCTCCAGGTCATTCATCCCTTTATACGACCGGAACAGCATTTCCAGGCAACTAGCTTCTATGTCTGTTCTGTTCAGCTTTTCTGCTTTAGATACCCCATGCTTTAAATGCACTATGGCATCGTTGTAGGCAAGTACTTTGTAGTAGCAGTCGCCCAGCAGTTCCTCTGCAAGCATTGTGCCTTTATCCCAATGCATTTTCTCAGAAAGGCCCAGCGCCTCATTTGCATAATAAAATTCTCTGGCAACCCCAGAGGCTGTGTATGTGCCAGAAACGGCTAGGAGCATATTTACCTTCGCCGTATCATTCCTTATGTTACCCAGTACAGTGGAAAGGCTGTCAGCCGGCGTCACCTCCTGTGCTTTTGTAGCCTCCTGAGAAAGAAACAGTAAGCACAAACACAATATCACCTGCTGCATCCGCATATAAAAGCATCTCATCATCCCGAGACGAAGTAAACGAACAATACGTTGTTTTTCAAAATAAATGTTCTGACCGTATTGTTTTTTGTTGTTAAGATGAAGGCTTCCAATCGGAACTTTGTAGTCTCGCTGATTAACCGGATGTGAGGTTACGCATTAGGCGTTAGCTGAGAGGCCGTGCGTTCCAATACCCATCCTATCACCAGCCCTAGCTGTCCGTCCCTGGTCATATTGCTGTTGTCCAGCAGTATTGCATCGTCGGCCTTACGTAGCGGGCTTTCTTCGCGGTTGCTGTCTATATAGTCACGCAGTTCCAGGTTGTCGCGCACCTCATCTATATTTATGTGTGGGTTGGCAGCATACATTTCTTTAAAGCGGCGCATCACCCTTACTTCCGGTTCTGCGGTCATAAATATTTTCAGCTCGGCGTCGGGGAATACTGTAGTGCCTATATCCCGTCCGTCCATTACTATCCCTTTCTTGCGGCCCATGCGTTTTTGCTGTGCTACTGCAAACGCCCGTACCTCGCGTATAGCTGCCACCTCGCTCACCTTTTCCGATACGATCATGTCACGGATATAAGGTTCCACATCCTCATCGTTGAGGTGTATATCAGAGCGCTGGTCGCGCTCATTAAATGCGAATGATAAATGGATATTGGCGATAGCGTCTAGCACCTGCATGGAGTCTGCAAAATCTACACGGTTACGCAGAAAGTAGAGGGTAATGGCACGGTACATAGCGCCGCTGTCTATATAGTTATACCCAAGCTTTGTAGCCAGCTCTTTGGCCAGCGTGCTTTTGCCGCATGAGGAGAAGCCATCTATTGCTACTATGATCTTGTGCGCCGACATGTGGCAAAGTTAGTTATTTGGTTAATAGGTTAAATAGTTAAAAGGTTAAATAGTTAAGAGGATAATAAGTGTCACCCAGGTTAATGAGATTTTGGTATCATGCTGGTATGACGTACCCGTACGATCTTTATTTCGTAGTTCATAATACGATAGGAAACCCGGTAATAGTGCAATTCAAAAGCCCGGTAACTTCCATCATTTCCTGTTTTGTATTTATCAGCCGGATGCATCTAGGGCGACATTATCAACTGATCTATTTTATCAAGCAATTCACTCCTCACACGTTCCGCATTTTGAACTGAATCGGCCAATATGTACGCTATAGCAGTATTGAATTGTAATAAAGATTTCCGGGACCAGGTGATATTTTTTATTTGCCACTTGTCCAGCTTTTGGAGATTTTTTTTACTTCATCATGGGTATATGATTCACCCCTGTCTATTTCAGCTTCAGACTCTTCTACTTCCTTATTGTATTCTTCAAGGGTAATTTTTTGTTGAGGGGATTGCAGCCAGGATTTTATTACGTCGATCAGAGATTTCTTTTGAGTTGAATTTAGCAATTCTATGTATGTATGTATGTAATTGCTTATCTATAATGCTGTCCATACAGTTAACCTTTACATAAAGGTACTAAATTGCCCTTAAAAGTAAGATAATAGAACGTTTTTGACTATTTATAGTTGATAAATCATCAATAAATGCGACTATTTTTGCCTCAAATAACTTTTGGTTGAATGAACCTCGAATTCAATAAGAACGATGATGCAATGCGGCTGGCAGTGAGCCAGATGAAACAGCGCCAGGCGGTAATAAGCATGGGCGGCGGCAAAAAAGCCATGGACAAAGCCAAAGAAAAAGGCAAAATGTCGCCACGTGAGCGCATTAAGTATCTTATAGATAAAGACAGCGTATTTACAGAGATAGGTTCGTTTACCGGGTACGACATGTATAAAGAGCATGGCGGCTGCCCGGCTGGCGGCACTGTGGCGGGCCTTGGCTATGTGCATGGTAGGCAGTGCGTTATTGTAGCTAATGACAATACGGTAAAGGCTGGCGCCTGGTTCCCCATCACCGGGAAGAAAAACCTGCGTATGCAGGAGATAGCGATGGAAAACCATCTGCCCGTAATATACATAGTGGATAGCGCGGGGGTATACTTGCCTATGCAGGACGAGATATTCCCGGATAAGGAACATTTTGGCCGCATCTTCCGGAACAATGCGCAGATGAGCGCTATGGGTATTTCGCAGATAGCTGCTGTAATGGGTAGCTGTGTGGCCGGTGGAGCTTACCTGCCCATAATGAGCGACGAAACGCTGATGGTAGAGGGCAATGGTTCCATCTTCCTGGCAGGGCCATACCTGGTGAAAGCAGCAATAGGGGAAGATGTAGACATACAAACGCTCGGCGGCGCCAAAATGCATACCGAGATAAGTGGTATAGCTGACTATAAATTTGATACAGAGCAAGAGTGCCTGGACCAGGTGCGCCGAATAATGGACAAGCTGGGAGACCAGCCACGCCGAGGCTATGATCGCGTAAAGCCGGTAGCGCCAGCAAAGGAGGCCAATGAAATTTACGGCCTGATATCGCCCCTTAACAATAAACAGTACGACGTGGTGGATGTGATCAAGTGCATTGTGGATGGATCAGAATTCGACCAGTTTAAGGAAGATTATGGCAAAACTATAGTATGCGGCTATGCGCGTGTAGATGGCTGGGCTGTGGGCATTGTAGCCAACCAACGGAAAATAGTAAAGAGCGGCAAAGGCGAAATGCAGTTGGGCGGTGTGATCTATAACGACAGCGCCGACAAGGCCGCACGCTTCATTATGAACTGTAACCAGAAGAAGATACCACTAGTATTTCTTCAAGACGTGACAGGCTTTATGGTAGGCAGCCGCAGTGAGCATTCGGGCATTATAAAAGATGGAGCAAAAATGGTAAATGCAGTGGCTAATTCAGTAGTGCCAAAGATCACCATTATCATTGGCAACTCTTATGGCGCAGGCAACTACGCTATGTGCGGCAAGGCTTATGACCCGCGGTTTATATGGGCGTGGCCAAATGCCAAGATAGCGGTAATGGGTGGCGAGCAGGCCGCCAAAACGTTGTTGCAAATACAGGTAGCATCACTAAAAGCAAAGGGTGAAGAAATAGACCCTGAAAAAGAAAAGGAAATGCTGAAAGAAATAGTGGACAGGTATGACAGCCAGACATCAGCATACTATGCTGCAGCAAGGCTATGGGTAGATGACATAATAGACCCGGCAGAAACACGGTCAGTAATATCAGAAGGCATAAAAGCGGCTAATCATAGCCAGGTGGATAAGGAATTTAAGATGGGGGTGTTCCAGGTGTAAACCCCTGCCCCTAAAGGGGGGCCTGCTATCTGGCTGATCAAAAGCTTTGCACTATGATGTATAATTTGGCGATGTTTATTTAACTAAAATCTCCCATCTCCGCAAAATGTGGGGAAGCCCCGTTAGGGGTTTGGGGTTAAACATGGTGAGGCCCGTTAGGGGTTTGGGTATGATAGAGATAAGAAATGTAAGAAAAAGCTTTGGGGATAAGGTGGTGCTGCAAGATGTGAGCGCTAAGATGGAGGCTGGTAAAACTAACCTCATCATAGGCACCAGCGGCAGTGGAAAAACCGTGCTGATGAAGACCATGATAGGCCTGCTGCCAGTGGACTCTGGCGAAGTGCTGTATGAAGGTAAGGACATAACCAAAATGAACGATAAGGAGCTAAAAGAGATACGTATGCAGATAGGTATGCTCTTCCAGGGTGGAGCATTGTTTGATAGTAAAACGGTGGAGAACAATGTAATGTTTCCCCTGGATATGTTCACCAATATGACCTACCGGCAAAAGGTAAGGCGGGTAGACGAAGTGCTGGCCCGCGTTAACCTGGTAGAGGCAAACAGGAAGTTCCCGGCAGAGATAAGCGGTGGTATGAAGAAGCGCGTGGCGCTCGCCAGGGCTATAGTGCAAAATCCCAAATACCTTTTTTGCGATGAGCCAAATTCCGGCCTAGACCCGCAGACATCGCTGGTGATAGATAAGCTGGTAAAGGAGATAACTACGGAGTATAACATTACGACCATCATCAACACACACGATATGAACACGGTGATGGAGAGTGGTGACCACATTGTATACATGTACAATGGCAAAAAACAGTGGGAAGGCTCCAACAAGGACATCATCTTCAGCAAAGACGAAAAGCTGAATGCCTTTATTTTCGCATCAGAGTTCCTTACCAAAGCCAAGGAGATGAGCATGATGGAAGCCAAAGAACAAAAGGGGTAGCAATCTTCCATGTTATCTTCGTATATTGCTTTGCGTTAATGCAATTCTGAATGCACCGGAAAGTCTATTTATTTATCATTGCGTTGATTATTACAGGGTTGTTTTTTATCACCCCTCATTACAACCAGTGGCTTCTCACTAATATACTTGAGCCGCCCATCAGCTATTCTACCCAATTTAATAATCTGGAACCAGAACAAAGAAGAGCGTTGCGATATGGCGTATCTTACGAAGTATTTAAGCGGCTGACAGATGCCTTCGGACATGCGAACATTGCCCACCCTGTTATTTTATTGCCGCCACCTGGTTATCTGAAGCAAATGGGGATTGTAAATGTAGATATGGGCATACCTCCGGGATTCTACTACTTTACCGGCTACGAAGGTGTTTTTGCCAGTAGCCCAAATGCAGGGCAGGCCGCATGGGCTATATTGCCGAATAAAGAAGGAGTAGCGATCAAGCGATTAAATAGCAAAGAAGACCTCAACTACCTGCTCCGGCATTACAACCAATATCAGTCTCAGCAATGAATTTTTTCGGGCTCCTATACCTGCTTCTGGCTCACTTTGTGTGCGGCAGGGGGGCATTGCAGTTATTCGGTATTAAGATGAAAATGCTGCACCTTATTTGCCTTTCCATGATGATAGGAGTAGCGGTGTTATCATTTGTGCCCTGTGTACTGCAGTTAATGCACATAACTATTACCTTATTTTCTGTTCTCGCCGGCATTGCTGTATTTACTGCAGTATTGAGTATACCTATGCTGGCTGACCTTAAGTGGCCTAAAATTAAACCCGCCACTTCCCCTGCTTTGTACGAATGGCCTTTTATTATTATCATTTTTTTCCTGGTCGCGGTGAGTGTGTGGCGTTGCTTTTATTATCCGCCTATGTCGGGCGATATGCTTACGGGGCCTGAGCTTATAGCGGAATATACTGTGCGCGAACATACTATGATCAATTCCGTATTTTCCGTAGACCTGAGCATGACGAACAACTATTTCAAGTCGCCGTTTATTACAGGATCGCAGATCATTTATAAGCTGCTTGTTAGTCCTTTCGGGCAGCTATGGTTAAGTGTCATTTTCGTATCTTTTAGTATATGGCTATACTCACTAATGCGTAGCTTCCTGCATCCGTTAATAGCCGGTTTCCTTATGTTGTTCTTCGTTACCATACCAGATCTCTATGCGTATACCTACATCATCTTATACGATTACAGCAATACCGTTTTTTTCTTTGCCGGCTTTTATTTTCTATATAATTGGCGGATTGATGAAGGTGGGATAAAAGGCTTTGCATTTTCCGCCTTTTTATTCGGCATAGCTACTTATATCCGAACAGAAACGCTGGTGCTGATTTTTATGGTAACTCCACTGTTGGCCATGTATTTATACCGGATAAAGCTGCAGTTAAATAAAGCGCTATTGCTAACCGGCCTGTTTTTGATGACCCCGGTATTATTTTACGTCATATGTATCAATGTATTTGTACACAATTTTGTGCCTATACCCTTTGACCTCGGTAGCCAGGTGAATCCGAATCTGGGCGATATGTCAGTTTTCTTTACAAGGCTATATGAGATGTGGAGCATACTCATCTGTTCTTCAGCAGGAATAAAGGAATATGGCTATTTTATCTTCTTTTTCCTGGGTATTTTAATAATAGATATTTTTTGGATAAGGCGTTTTAATACAAGGGCGATTATTGCATTGTATGGTATCATGGTTGTTTATATAGGGCTTGCCTTCCTGGGCTACTTGCTACCCCCGGTAGATCTCGTCAATACTACAAAACGAGGCCTGTTTAAAGCATTACCCCTTATGTTACTATACCTGTCGGCCAGCGGAGTAGTACAGCGGCTTTCGTCGGGAATATATCAGTGGGAGCACGCGAATTTGCAAGAAAAAAACGATATAGGGAATACATCTTTACATGAATAATGTATTTAATTTGATCGCAATTGTATACGATCAATTATTGTTGTTGAAAGCCAGCCAATCGCATAAAGTTTGTATCTTTCCGGCGGTATGAGCGATCATACCTTTTTTTATCTGCTATAACGTATTGTATTAAAAATAATCTATTAAGATGTTTGCCTATCTTGAAGGGCCATTGGTATATAAATCCGCATCGCTATTGTACATGGATGTGCATGGGGTGGGGTATGAGTTGAACATTACTTTGCAAACTTATGCGAAGATACAAGACCTTGATAAATGCAGGCTCTACATTCATCTGCAGGTACGGGAAGATGCGTGGGTGCTGTATGGCTTTGCCGATGAGGAAGAGCGTGCTACATTCCGGCAGCTGCTCAATATCAGTGGTGTAGGTGCGGCTACTGCGCGTATCATATTATCGTCGCTAAGCACAGACGAGCTGGAGCGTGCAGTATCGAGCGAAGATAACCGCACGCTGGAGCGGGTAAAAGGGATAGGAGCCAAAACGGCTCAGCGTATTATATTGGAATTAAAAGGAAAGCTTTTAAGGCAGAAAAATACATCCTCTTTATCCCCTGTAATGCACAATACAACGCAGGAAGACGCGTTAATAGCATTGGTTAACCTCGGCATAAACCGGGGCATGGCTGAAACTGCCATAAAGAAAGTAAATAATGCATCTTCATTAACGGTTGAAGAACTGATCAAGCAGGCGCTTCGCGCCCTGTAAAATCGCTAAAAAATAAAACTTGAAGGGGAAGAGTTTTTTTGGATATAAGTTTTTGTTTTTTATAGCGCTTGCGGCTGCTATTGCCAATGCGGCAGCCCGCAGCCACAGGCCCCACTTTGCCTTTTTTGAACCAGACCCCGACACTACTGGTAACGCCGACAGCCTGGCAAAAGCACAAGACACAGCGCATAAATTAAGGTTCCCGATCTATGACAAAACAGGAGACCCCGTTATAGATGCGCAGCAACCGCGAAGTATGGATCTTAATGATCCTAACGGCGAAAAAAAGGCTTTTGATTATAATGCCGATTCTAACCGGTATGAATATAGCGATAAGCTGGGTAGCGATTTTCTGCGGAACCCGACTTACCTGACGCTCGATGAATATGAAAAATACAGGAGCAAGCAGGATGAGGACGCCTATTGGCAGCGACGCATGGACGGGCTAATGCTCTTTAACAAGAACCCGGAATTGCCGCAGATGTACAAAGAGGGCCTGTTCGACCGTATATTTGGTAGTAATACCATATCTGTAAAACCCCAGGGAAATGTGGATGTTACCTTTGGTGGTAACTGGCAGAATATCAAGAACCCGACACTTACACAGCGGGCGCAGAAGTATGGCGTATTTGATTTTGACATGCAGATGAACATTAACCTGCTGGCGCAGGTGGGTGATAAACTGAAACTGAACATCAGCAATAATACCAAGGCTACCTTCGACTACCAGAATGTGCAGAAACTCGACTACAGCGGTAAGGAAGACGAGATGCTCAAAAAAATAGAGGCGGGGAATATCAGCTTTCCGCTAAAGAGCAACCTGATAAGCGGTGTGCAATCGCTATTTGGCATAAAGACCCAGCTGCAGTTTGGTAAACTATGGGTGACAGCAGTGCTTGCGCAGCAAAAATCGCAGCGTAAAAGCCTTACCATACAGGGAGGCGCCCAGTCGCAGCAGATAAATATAAAAGCCGATAACTACGAAGAGAATAAGGACTTCTTGTTCTCGCAGTATTTCCACGACAACTACGATAAGGCGCTTTCTGATTTCCCGGTCATCAATTCCCTTGTCAACATCAGTAAGGTAGAAGTCTGGGTGACAAACCGCACGGGCGTGGTAACCGGCGTGCGTAATATCATGTGCTTTATGGATCTTGGAGAATCAAACCCATACTATAAAAAATTATCAGACCCCAACAGCGGTGTCAGGGCTGGGCTGCCTGATAACCGCGCTAACCACTTGTATACCGAACTGCTTCAAAACCCCAATGGGCGCCTTCAAAGCACATCTGTAAATAATGCATTATCGCTGGGGCTTACACAGGGGCAGGATTATGAGTATACCACTGCAAGGCAGCTCGCAGCTACGGAGTATACGTTTAACCCTAAGCTGGGTTACATTATGCTGAATACGCAGATCAATTCAGACGACGTGCTTGGTATTGCCTTCCGGTATACCTATCGCGGCCAGGTATACCAGGTGGGTGAGTTTGCAGAAGACCTGCCTCCCGATACTACCAACTCTAAGGTGATCTACCTGAAGTTGTTGAAAGGAACATCTGCTCGTCCTGGGTTACCGGTATGGAAACTGATGATGAAGAATGTATACCCTTTAGGCGGATTGGGTGTATCGAAGGATAACTTTATCTTAAACATCCTGTACCAGGATCCAGGTGGTGGCGAGCTCAGGTATATCCCCGAGGGTCCTAACCAGGGTATTCCTTTGCTGACTTTACTGAACCTGGATAAACTCAATGCCCAAAACCAGGCAGCCCCTGATGGGGTCTTTGACTTTGTAGATGGCATCACCATCAATACCCAGCAGGGCAAAGTAATATTCCCTGTGCTTGAGCCATTTGGCGATTACCTGGCAAAATCGATCATACCACAGGGGCAGACCGCTCCTGACCCCGTATTATACCGGAAGTACATTTACCAGGTACTCTACGACTCTACTAAAACAGTAGCGCAACAATCGCAGCAAACTGACCGCTATATAATGCGCGGATCGTACAAATCGTCGTCTTCGTCCGATATATTTCTTGGTGGATTTAATATTCCCCCCGGCTCAGTAACGGTAACAGCAGGCGGAACAAGGCTGCTGGAAAACCAGGATTACACTATAGATTATGGGCTGGGCAGGATAAAAATACTTAACCAGGGTATTCTTAATTCTGGCGTACCCATCAATATCCAGTACGAGGATAACGCCACCTTCGGTTTCCAGCAGCGGAACTTTATGGCTGCACGGCTGGATTATTACGTAAACAAGAACCTTACGCTTGGCGGTACCATTATGCGCCTGAATGAAAGACCATTTACACAGCAGGTATCTTATGGCGATGACCCGATAAAGAACACTGTGATAGGGCTCGATGCAAATTACCAGACGGAGGTGCCAGGCGTAACCCGCGCACTGGATAAGTTGCCGATATATGCCACAACAGCGCCATCGTTCCTTAATAGTAATCTTGAAGTCGCGGCAATACTGCCGGGCCATCCCAAGCAGATAGACGCCCTCGACCCAGAGGGTTCTGTGTATATCGATAACTTTGAGGGCGCCTCTACCAGCTATGATCTCAAGTTCCCCTCTATTGCATGGACTTTGTCTTCTACTCCTTTTGGCGCCGTGAACAGGGCCGGCCAAACATTGTTTCCCGAAGCGGCAAGAAACGATGACCTCAGCTATGGTTACAACAGGGCGCGGTTGTCGTGGTACACGTTAGAGCCTGCGCTCGTTGACCCAGGCAGCAGTGCACCCGCATATGTAACCAAGGACACGGGTCACCTTCACTATATAAGAATGGTGCAGCAGCAGGACGTATTTCCTAACCTGCAAACAGCTGCCCTGCAAAGTGCATTGAGCACTTTTGACCTTGGCTATTATCCCAGCGAAAGAGGACCCTATAACTTTGATGCCGCGAATGTTAACCAGGATGGTTCTCTTAAGAACCCTGCCGGCAGATGGGGTGGTATTACAAGACCTGTCAGCAATACTGACTTCGAGGCGTCGAACGTGGAGTACATCCAGTTTTGGGTAATGGATCCATTTATCAATAATCCGACATCAAAAGGCGGATCGTTGTATTTTAACCTCGGAGATGTATCTGAAGATATCCTGAAAGATTCAAGGTTGTTTTTTGAGAACGGGGTGCCAGCTCCTTTCGATCCTTCAAAGCTGGATACCACAGCATGGGGTTATGTGCCCCGGTTTGAGCAGCAGATAACCCGCGCTTTCGATAACGATAATGCTGCCCGCCTTCTGCAGGATGTAGGGTATGATGGGTTACCTGATGTAGACGATCCGCTAAATCCATCACGCCTTAGCGAAACAAGAAAGTTTAGCACTTTCCTAACCCAGCTGGCGCGGACGTTAGGCCCCAATAACCCGGCATTCCTGGCAGTGCAAAAAGACCCGGCAAGCGATGACTATCATTATTATCGTGGCAGTGACTACGATACGGCTAATGGTGGTATCGGTATGTTCGTGCTCGACCGCTACCGGAAATATACCAACCCAGATGGTAACTCGCCTATTACCAGCGCTAATGCCTCTTTCGCTACTTCGGAAACAACACTGCCGGAGTCAGAAGATATAGACCAGGATAATACGCTCAACCAGTCTGAAAGCTATTACCAATATCGCGTAGACATGGGGCCAAATATGGGTGTAGGGTCTAACTACATCATCAGTACGCAAACCAGCTATATTACGTTACCAAATGGCAACCATGACAGTGAAAAATGGTATCAGTTCAAAATACCAATACGAAACTACGACCACAAAATAGGAGGCATTTCAGACTTCAGGTCTATTCGTTTCTTGCGTATGTTCATGAGCGGCTGGCAAGATAGTTCCGTGCTGCGTTTTGCTACCCTGGAACTGGGCCGTAACCAATGGCTCAACTACAACTACTCACTAACTACGCCGGGCGAAAACCTGCCGCAGCAAAACGCCGGCCTTACTGATTTTACGGTAAGTTCTGTAAGTATAGAAGCCAACTCTTCAAGATACCCAATACCTTATGTGATCCCCCCTGGTGTAAACCGCCAGCTTACTACAGTTTCGCAGGGGCAGAATATACTACTCAATGAGCAGGCAATGTCTTTAAAAACCTGCGCATTGCAGGACGGCGATGCGCGTGCCGTATTTAAAGAAGTTGATGTGGATATGCGGCAGTTTACCTACCTGCGTATGTTTATCCATGCGGAATCACAGGTTGGTTCTCCGCCAATAAGAAATGCCGATGTAAATGCATTTGTGAGAATAGGCAGTGACTTTACCAATAACTATTACGAGTACCGGATGCCACTGGCTGTGACGCAGCCGGGCCAGTCGTTTAATACCGATGTATGGCCGGCATCTAATGAAATGGATATAGTGTTGCAGGACCTCGTGACCGCTAAAAAGAACCGCGATGCACAAGGGTTTCCAAACTATGAGCCTTTCTATGCTACAGACTCCAAAGGAAACACTATAGTAGTGATCGGGAACCCTAATATTGGTGGCGCCAAGAATATAATGCTGGGCGTGCTTAACCCTAAAAAGACAAACAAGACACCCGGCGACGACGGCTTGCCTAAGTGCAGCGAAATATGGTTTGATGAGCTCAGAATGGCGGGTATCAACGACCACGCGGGGTATGCGGCTGCGGGCAAAATATCATTGCAGCTTGCCGACCTGGGCAACCTTAATTTGTCGGGCAGTATGCACACCCAGGGTTATGGTAGTATAGACCAGAACATAGGCCAGCGCTCGCAAGATAATTACTACCAGTATAATGCTGCCACAAACCTGAGCCTTGGTAAACTGCTGCCGCGCAACTGGGGAGTAACACTTCCACTGTTTGTAGGCTACACACAAAACGTCAGCACTCCGAAATATGACCCATATGACCAGGATGTGTTGTTGTCGGATGAACTGGCAGCAGCAAGAAACGCCAAAGCCCGCGACTCTATCAAGAATATAGCCAGGGACTTTACCTCTATTACAAGTATCAACCTCACAAACGCCCGTATAATGGGCAACACGGCTACGCCATCTAAAAAAATACGTATGCCCTGGAGCATCAAGAACTTTGATTTCTCCTATTCTTACAACGACCAGTATAAGCACAACCCTACGGTGTCTATGGACGACCTGAAAACCCAGAGATATGGCTTAGGATATACTTATAGCATAAAGGTGAAGCCAATAGAGCCATTCAGGAGGTTGATCAAATCCAAGTCCAAATGGTTCTCGTTAGTCAGGGATTTTAACTTTACGCCATTGCCATCTTCTTTTTCTTTCCGCAACGACATGACGCGAATCGAAGAGCAGACGCAAGTGCGCGATATAGGCGATGGTGGCGGTGGCTACCAGATACCACCTACCTTCTATAAAAACTTTACCTGGAACCGTGTATATACATTACGCTGGGAGCTGACGAAATCATTATCTCTTGATTATTCTGCAACTAATATCTCCAGTATAGACGAGCCTTCCGGTCTTATGGATTCAAAAGCAAAGAAGGATTCACTGTGGAGAAATGTATTTAGGTTTGGCCGCAACACCTCTTATATGCAGACCTTTAATGCCGCTTATAATGTTCCGCTTGCCAAATTGCCACTTACCGACTGGATCACTGTTCGCCTGGGGTATTCAGCTAACTACTCGTGGACGGCAGCAGCGCCAATTGCCTATGACCTGGGCAATACAATAGGCAACACTCAAACAGAGACGGTGGCCGGTGAGCTGAACATGCAGACGCTATATAACAAATGGAGATGGCTGAAAGCGTTGAATACACCGCCTAAAAAGAAAGGTGATAAGAACGGTGCAAGCCCCACCACTGCACCTAACAAAGAAGGCGCAGGTAGTAAAAATTTAAAAGATCTGAGGAAAGAAGGTGGTAACGATGTTAGCGTTGCGCCAAAGTCCACAGCTCCGGGCAGCAGTTCCTCCGGGGGCGGTAATGCGGGAGGCAGCAATGCCGGGGGTAGCAAAAACGCCCCTGCCGATAGCACAAAAACAGGAAAGAATGCAGCAAGCAACCCTAATGCCCCCCCACCAGCAACAAGTGGCGCCGGCGGCGGTAATGGGAAAGGTGGCGGCAACAACGCCGTTGCGCCCGGTAGTGGCAGCGACAGCACGCTGCACTCCAGGTTTCCAGGCGTGAACCTGTCAAAACTGTCTGATAATCAGATAGACTCATTAGTGCAGGTGATGAAAGAGCAGGACAGGGAAAAAGAGGCGCAGGAAAGAGCAAAAAAGAAAGCAGCTAAAAAGGCTGCCCGCAAGCTACGGCGTAGCCAGCCCGCTCAGCTGAATACAGTAGAGCGCATTGGTGGGCACATCCTTACCATGGTAAACAGGATAACGCTGAATTATACCCAGACATCGGGCACAATTTTGCCGGGATGGATGGATAGTACACGGTTTATGGGAGTGAATACGTACTCCAGTGCACCGGGATATAACTTTGTATATGGCTATCAGCCCTCGGCGGCGTGGCTGGCCAGTGAGGCTGCCGCAGGCAGGCTCACTAGAGACTCCTTGTTCAATGCCCAGTTCCAGCAGACTTATTCGCGTAACCTCAGTGCCACGGCTGCTGTACAACCTTTTAAGGATTTCAGGCTGGACCTTTCGCTGCAGCAAACATTCAGTAAGTCTTTCAGCGTATTGTATGCAGATACCACGGGTAACCCTAACGGCAGCCCCAACTCGCCACAATTCCACCAGTTTAATCCTTACCAGAACGGGTCGTTTAATATCTCCTATATAGGAGCTAAAAATATATTAAGCGTATTTAGTTTAGCTAAGAATACCGGCGTTGGTTCCAGCACCTATAATGCGTTCCTATCTAACGGTCCGATAATTTCTAAACGGCTTGGGGATAGCAATCCATATACCGCAGGCATACCCGATCCGCAAAATCCCGCGTATACCAAAGGCTATGGGCCGTTTTCGCAAGATGTGCTCATACCATCGTTCATAGCTGCATATTCTGGCAAAAGCGCCACAAGTGAGCCATTGATAGACTATAGCAATACCACCAAGATCCAGGATAATCCGTTTAAATATTATACACCGATGCCTAACTGGAAGCTCACTTACAACGGGCTTGGCAAGCTGCCATTCTTCTCCTCTTTCCTCAGTAACCTTGTGATCAACCACGCATATACCGGTACCATGTCTATGAATGGCTTCAGTTCTAACTTATTATTCAACGACTTATATGGCCTGGGCTTTCCATCGTTCATCGACTCTAATTCGCATAACTATGTGCCGTTCTTCCAGGTGCCTAACGTTACTATCTCACAGGCATTTAATCCTTTGATCGGATTCGACGCTACATTCAAAAATCATATCTCAGCTACGTTTCAGCTGAGAGAATCGAAAATGGATGCGTTGAGTCTTATTGATTACCAGATCGCTGAAACCCAAAGCACGGAGTATGTGATAGGTATGGGCTATCGCAAGAAAGGGATCAAGTTGCCATTCAGAATACTTGGTGTACAGAAGCTGAAAAATGAGCTGATATTCAAGCTCGATCTCGGCTTACGGGATGATAAAACGTCGAACTCGTTCTTTGCAAACAACATAAGCGTAGTATCGCGGGGGCAGAAAGTAATACGAATATCGCCTACCGTTGATTATTCCGTAACGCAAAAACTGACCCTGCACTTCTTCTACGACCGGCAGCAAACCATACCTTACGTGTCTAACTCTTACCCCACCACCACTACCCGTGCAGGGGTAACGCTAAGGTTCATTTTTGCCCAATAGCCCATGGTATGCCCTGTAAGCACTATTATGCTATCTTGGTATGCAGTACATTTATTAAACCTTAGTAATTACAGATGGCCACAAACCGGCAGGTGCCAGGCATTTTATTATTTGCAGGTTTTTGTTTATGCCTGCTGAATATATGGCTGCCATCTTATTTTCTTACCGGCGATGGACCCAGCCACGTGTACAACGCACAGGTAGTGCATGATCTGTGGTCTGGTAAAAATGTGGCTTTTTATACCAGGTTCTATGATCTCGTTTACCAGCCCAACCCCAATTGGTTATCTACATTAGCTATTGCTGCGCTAATGTTCCTGGTAAATGGGGTAGTGGCCGAGAAGATATTCCTTACCCTGTATGCAGCCATATATATATGCGGCTTCTGGCAGCTGCTGAAAAAGATAAGCGGCGGCACATCTTACCTGGTACTTATGATATTGTTTTTTGTTTTCCCGCAAACACTGGCTAAAGGATTCTATAATTTTTCGTTCAGTATCGGCTTTTACTTTTGGGTGGTGTGGAGCTGGCTTCGCTTTTTAGACAAAAAAAGTATAGATAAAGCACTCTTGTTCTTCTTGTTTTGTGGCTTGTGCTTTTTCACGCATCTGCTGGCATTTGGATTTGCGGCATTCACCTGCCAGGCGCTCGTGGTATCATACGCCTGGGCGGCTTCCGTGGAAAGCAGGGCACAAAAGCCAATTGGTTATTTTGTAAGGTTTAGTCTTTGGTTGGGCCTGCTGCTTTCGCCGTTCTTGTTATTAATGGGTTGGTTCACAAAAAAGGAAGGCGGCATGCAGATGCACTTGAAGCTCCACCTATACCGGCTCGTAGAGCTTGTGCAAGGTAAGTATCTTGTAAATGTTACCCATCCCGAAGATATCATTGCGCAGGTGGTGGGCATGGTGATGTTAACATTGCTGTGCTGTTCTTTTTTCAGGGTAAAAAAGTTTTATCTACATAAGTACGATGGCCTGTTGATAAGTCTGGCATTTGTGCTATTCGTTTATTTGTGCTTCCCCGAATCCTTTCTCGGCCGGCTGATACTGATCAGTATGCGCACGCAGATATTCGTGTACATACTCATTACCTGTTGTGTAGCGTATAGGTTTCCGAAGGGGGAGATGAAGTGGAGAGATGCGTTTATTTTATTGATTGTGTTTGCAGTATTCGGCGTTGCGCAGGTAATTGGCCTTATTATAGCTCAGCCCGGAACGCTTGCCAGCACCTGGTCGGTAAACCAAATGATCGCCATTAATGTGTCCTTGCAGGTTATTGTGCTGGCAATCATATTTTGCTGTGTTGCCGGTAAACTACCTTTCGATAAAATAAAGAATGGCGCTTTCGCATTATTATTCGTTTGCTTTATAGCCTTTACTGGTGTGCGCCTCTCCTGTTTACTAAAAGCATCGGAAGCCATAGCCGATTATACTTCTGCAAAAAGCAATATCAGGCCTAATTCTATAGTATTACCACTCGACTTTGCACCATGTGGTAAGGATCAGGAGGGGCGCATGATAGCCGATCGCAATTTCCTGTTCTACCATGCATCACAATACATGGGGCTTGATAAGCCACTGATCATCCTGGATAATTATGAAGCCAATATGGGCTACTTCCCACTCCGGTGGAAAGATAATGTGAATCCATATTTTCATCTTAGCAAAGATGAGGGCATAGAAGCCCAACCCCCATATGCCTCAATCAATATGTACCAACAGGCAGGTGTGACTATTGATTATGTACTCATGTGGTGCTTCGATTCGTCCTACCTGGCCAATGAGCATTTCAGCGAGCTATATGCCGAAATAAATGCCGGGTATCATATAGTATATACGTCCGCTACCAGCAGAACAAAATTGTATGAGCGGAACTAAACAGCCCAACACAAAAAATGCTCCCATAAGGAGCATTTTTCTAAAATCATTTGTCGTAGCGCTTAGTCGATCACTTTGGCATCTTCTATCAGCACACTTGCTTTATTGCCTATCATTTCCACAAAGCCGCCCGAAATGTCGTAAGATTCAGAACTATTCTTGTCTTTCAGCACTTTCATTTTTCCCTTACCCAGCGCAGCTATTATAGGAGCGTGCCTGTCCAGTATCTCAAAAGTACCTTCTGTGCCTGGCAGCAGTATACCATAAACGTCGCCGCTATATACTTTCCGCTCAGGTGTTAATATTTCTAGTTGCATCTCTGTTTTGATTAGCTAATTTGATGATTAGCTTATTAGCTGATTAATAAATAACCTCAGTCAATGATTAAGCTCTGTGCGCTACAATTAGCTAATTATCACATCAGCTAATTAATTTTTTGCCTGCTCCATCAGTTTCTTACCCTTCGCCATGGCGTCTTCTATATTGCCTACCAGGTTGAAGGCTGCTTCCGGGTATTCATCTACTTCGCCGTCCATGATCATGTTAAAGCCGCGGATGGTCTCCTCAATAGGTACCAGTACGCCTTTAAGGCCGGTGAATGCTTCTGCCACGTGGAATGGCTGCGACAGGAAGCGCTGCACTTTACGTGCGCGTGCCACCGTCATTTTATCTTCTTCGCTCAGCTCATCCATACCCAGGATGGCGATGATGTCCTGAAGCTCTTTATAGCGCTGTAATATAAGCTTCACACGGTTTGCACAGTTATAGTGTACATCACCCACGATAATTGGCGTAAGGATACGTGAGGTAGACTCCAGCGGGTTTACCGCGGGGTAGATACCAAGATCCGCGATCTTACGGTCAAGTACGGTTGTAGCATCCAGGTGGGCAAAGGTTGTTGCCGGCGCCGGATCGGTAAGGTCATCCGCAGGCACATATACCGCCTGTACGGAAGTGATAGAACCATTTTTAGTAGATGTAATACGCTCCTGCATCAATCCCATTTCTGTAGCCAGGGTAGGCTGATAACCCACCGCTGATGGCATACGGCCAAGAAGCGCCGACACCTCAGAACCTGCCTGTGTGAAACGGAAGATGTTATCTACGAAGAAAAGGATGTCTTTTCCTTTACCGGTACCATCACCATCGCGGAAATATTCAGCTACAGTAAGGCCAGATAACGCAACACGCGCACGTGCTCCCGGAGGTTCGTTCATCTGCCCGAATACGAAAGTTGCTTTACTGTCTTTCAGTTCGTTCATATCTACGGCGCTAAGATCCCAGCCGCCTTCTTCCATGCTGTGCTTGAACTTGTCGCCATATTTTACGATGCCTGCCTCTATCATTTCACGCATCAGGTCATTCCCTTCACGGGTACGCTCCCCTACTCCTGCAAACACCGAAAGACCGGCATATGATTTGGCGATATTGTTGATCAGCTCCTGTATCAATACTGTTTTACCCACACCTGCACCACCAAACAAACCGATCTTACCACCCTTTGCATAAGGCTCGATCAGGTCAATAACTTTGATACCGGTATATAATATCTCAGATGAAGTGCTGAGGTTCTCAAACTTAGGAGGTTTGTTATGTATCGGGCGGGCTCCGGTCTTATCAGGCGCTGCAAGGCCATCGATAGCATCTCCCGTTACGTTAAACAGGCGGCCATTGATCTGCTCGCCTATCGGCATAGCTATCGCCTTTCCCGTATCCCTTACTTCCGTGCCACGCACCAGGCCTTCAGTACCATCCATGGCTACGGCGCGAACGCTGTCTTCACCCAGGTGTTGCTGCACTTCCAGTACCAGTTTGTCTCCGTTTTCACGTGTTAACTCAAGGGCGTTAAATATCTCAGGAAGCCTGCCTCCACCACCAAAATAAACATCCACTACCGGCCCGATAATTTGTTTGATTTTACCAACATTCAGCATAAGTACCAGTTATATAAATAAATAAGACTGTGAAATTTTGCGCAAAGGTAAGCCCTGAGTATGGAAATTCAAAAGCATTTTTTATTGGAAACTGTCCCAGCTGCATTTACAACGGGGAACAAGCGCGAAATAAGCTTATATAATTAAAAATAAAATTTACAAACTTGCTCTATTTCCCTTCTTTATCGTTGTCATCTACGTGCAGCCTGTGGAAAAAGCGGTGTGCTGCAGGCGCCAGTATAAACCCGATGTTAGTAATAAATGCCACGCCACTAAACAGCGCGTATGCAGAGGAAAATATCTTTCCCCAGAAATTTTTAACCTCAGCCACCGGCCCCATACCACTGAGGATCATAGATGCATTATGTACAGCATCTATCCAGTCTATATAAGCGATATAATGATAGCCCAATACGCCAATAAGCAGGCAAATGAGCAAAATAATAATAGCAACAAACAAGTTGCGGAATACCCGGCCATAATAAACGTCAACCGGGGCTAACGGTTCAGTCTTCTTTTCGAATCTCAGAAATTTCACGGTATAATATTTAATGACATTTAAAATGTTCAAAAGGCTCTTTGCACGAAAGGCACCTGTACAAGGCCTTACAAGAGGTAGGCCCAAACTGGCTCACCAGCTCTGTTTCTCCCGATCCACAACGCGGGCAACTTGCACTATCTTCCTCAAATAAACCCAGCGGCTGAAAGGCTTTACGGTTGGGCGGAGCTATGCCATAAGCCTTTAATTTTTTCTTTCCTTCTTCGGTCATCCAGTCGGTAGTCCATGCGGGGCTTAGTTGTGGCTCTATGATAACCTGTTTTATGCCCCGGCTAGCCAGCGCCATGCGTATGCCTATGGCTATCACGTCCATTGCCGGGCAACCGCTGTAAGTAGGTGTTATTGCTATAGTTACAGCCGTATCATTTCCCTTACCGGTTATAGATACCTTCCGCACAATACCCAGGTCCAGTATCGTAAGGACTGGCACCTCGGGGTCTGCTACATCCGAAAGCCATTTATAAACCTGTTGCTCATCAATTTCGCTCATCACCTTTATTTTGCTGTTTTAAACACATGGTTGTTTACCATAACCCTGCCATCAGCGCCCTTAGATATAATTATGGCATCGGCAGGCCGCAGTTGCAGCTCGTCCATTGCTATATAGGTAGGTTTCGGTTTATTCAGCACTATGCATTTTACCATTTTGCTATTACTATGCAGGTAGAAGTATTTTGATGTTCTAAACCACATACCATTGTTATCCACGCTCTTGTTAGTGTGTACAAAGTTAGTGTCTATTGTCTTACCGCTGCTATCCTGCGTATACAACAACACATCGGGCGACCGGTAATCTTTATTCCCCAGCAGAAACCAGCAGGAGAATTCATACAATTCACTGTCGCCTGCTGCGCTCACCGGGATCGTAGCAACAAGGCTGCTATCCTCGTTTATATACGGACCGGCACCCGTTCCCCAAAGCCGTTCATCAGCATGCCCACCTTCAAAATGATTTACGTACCAAATCCCCTTATCCACGATGCAGGTATCGCCACTACGCATAAACGGCAGTATTGCATTGATGCTGTCTGCATTTCTTTTATCGTTTGCAGCTATCCTTTCCGGATAGCAGGCATACACATAGCACTGTGAGTAGTGGCCTATATAGTCAGCTGCTGACAAAAGATATTTCTGGTCGGGCGACAAGGTATCTTCATCAAACCGCAGCAGCAGGAAGGGCTTTGGGCTAGGTATATCCCGAAGCAACGGCTTATCGGCATAAGGCCCGGCAGCTATTCTTACCTGCTTAAATGCCTGCGACCATGAAGAGCGCGACATCATTACGTCTATTATTGGCAGATGCAGTTGCAGGCCGGCTTTGGTGCTGAGTGTGTTCAGCCAGTCTGTAGTACCGCTCACCCATAGCTTTTCAGTGCCTACATGATAGAAAGGCAGCGATAACACAGCCTGGAAATCTTCTTTCTTATAATGATGGTCCTGCAAATAGGATTGCCACCCCTGCTCTTTCTCAGAGAAGATCATCTCATAGTTATACATGGCATAATCTGACCGGTAGCGCGAATAATCAATGTAACCCTTCGCCTCATAGCTCCACAGACCGATGGTAATTACCAGCAAAGCGATACCCGCTACCAACTGCTTTTTCGCAACAAGGCTTTTATACCCATTGTATATAACAATAACACTGTACACCGCAATGATGTGATAAAATATCCAGCTAAACCTGCCCAGCGACCTGAACTGCCTGAACACCGCAAGATAGTCGAGCCACTGCACGTGCCAGATGAAGGGGATGCCCATGCCAATGGCAAGTGCAAAGAATGCCGTAAACAACCAAACGGGGGAGAACCCGGTATCTGCCACAAGTATATCCAGCTTCTTTTCTTTATAGCTTTTTACTGCACCAATGACAACTGCGAACGCAAGCGTAAATAAGATCACCAGCCCCAGGTACACATAGCCCTCGCCACCATTGGCAAGGGTATAGATCAACCTTTTCGATTTTACATATTCCCACACTGGCGAGTTAACAGATGTGATGATCTGTCGCGACCGTGTGCAGGTTTCATAAAATGAGTTGTAAGGCGATACAGGCCTATCCGTTACAGGGTCCGTAAGCTTCATAACTATACCCACCAGTGCAAATACGCCAATGATGCTCAACATTAGTGGCAGCAAGTGTTTTACTTTCTGGCTCAGCGCGTCTCTCGTGAAAATTAAATAGCCCATAGCATATCCCGCTACCCAGATGAACATCATGGCGATGTAGTAAAGGTGCAGGAAAGCAGTGAGGCAGCCCATAATAAAAAAGTACAGGCAATACCGAAGCTTCGACTGCTCATGATACTGTATGAACCAATAAAATACCATGGGTATAATACAGGTATATGCCAGCGCATAATGCCCCTGTATGCGGAACAACTGGGGGCTGAAAATAGCAATGAGCCCCGCAAACACCATAGCCACTGGCGGCCCTACCCGAAAATGTGTAAGTATGCGGTAAATGAACAGGATAGATAAGACATAGGTAAGATCTATGAGCCACCAGTTTATAGCCAGTGAATCGCCGGCGGTGAGGTGCTTGAAATGAGTTAACAAAACTGACAATATTGGCTGGCCATCAGTATAAACAATATGCTCGCCATAAGGATAATTCATGCCTGTAAACCAGTAGCCTGAGCCATACAATGCATGATAGAGATAGGTGAAATTGTTCTTAGCGCCATCGCTACCCAGCTCGCCTATAGTATGCCATGGCGAGGTGACGAAATGCTTTAGCGCATAGGTGGTAAGGCATGTCGCAAATACTATAGTTACAACAAACCATATATTGCGCTGTAGCTTGTTCATCAATTATTTAAAAAGCAGTTTGATAAAGTTGAGCATTTCAGGCAATAAAATACGATAATTCATGGTACGGAAGTGAACATTCTCATTAAGCGCCACAGGTATCGCCTTTACACGATATACCTTACTCTTAAAGCAATTACGCACAAACTCCAGGTCGAACAAATACCTGTCGATGGTGGTCTGTAAAAACAAAGGCGCTACCTCTTTCTTAAACCCCTTCAGCCCGCACTGCGTATCGGTTATGGGCATAGAGAGGAATAGGCGTATCAGCATTCGCAGGTATTTAGATATAGCTTTTCTCAGCAAGGGCACATGAGCATAGTAGGCCTCGTTCTTTATCCCTATCGCCACATCTGCCTCGTTTTTGTTCAGCGTTTCGTATACCACCTGCATGCTATCCTGGGAATAGGGAAAATCAATGTCGGTATACATGATAATAGCCCCGGTAGCGGCCTTTACGCCTTGCCGCAGCGCATAGCCTTTACCCCTGTTTTCCGTGTACTCAACTACGCTCACATTGGGAATGCTTTTTTTAAGGAAGAGTACGGAATCCTGTGTAACCGTAGCGCTTGCTCCATCCATCACTATTACCAGTTCTACCTGTTGCTGCACCTGCTTGCAAAAAGAACTGTATGACGACAATACAGTTTGCTCCCATCCAGGCGCCGGATTGTAACAGGGCAAAATAAGAGAGGTCATCATTACAGGAAAAACAGTTGATTTTTAAGCTTAGGGTTACAGCACATGATCTAAAGCATATTATTCGTTAAACGACCAGATTTTTAAGCTGTCAATATAGATTACATCACCGCCCACATTCCAAAATAGAATGTTCACTTTATCGTGGTCGCCGGCGGGTAGTTTCATATCTATGGCTACTTTTTTAACTGCTCCATTGCTTAGTAACCTATGCACTCTTATCATATTCTCTTTTATCTTATTGCCTTTGTTTTCTAATTGCACTATAAACTGCGTCATCCGCCACTCTTCCCATTCTTTAAGCGCACAATGAAACGTAGCCTCTGCCCTTATCCATTGTACCTTGTCTGTAAATGCAGCTTTGTAAATGTCACTATATTTATTTTGCTCATTAAGCGCTAATGTTTTACCACCCGCTGCGTTCAGAACATATTTACTACCTGTGTCATTAACAAAATCATCTTCAAAAAACAAATGAGGATCATTCATTTTCCCTTCATACAGATCGGGGTTATCCAGCAATAGCGCAGCTTCTTCCGGAACCTGCCATCTGCCCACTACCCGCCAAAAATAATCCTTTTTCATGCTATCGGTAATAATTAGGCCATATCTGTGATACTGGCATATAAGCCAGGTATTATAATAAATTAAGATCACCGAAATAGCTGCCAGTACTGCCAGTTGTATTTTGCGCTGCAGGCACACTTTTACCAATTCTGCCACCATGAAAAACAATACCGGGTAGCTCTGTATCATTGCCCTGCCGCCATACCACCATATATTCCAGCAACAGACCACATAGTAGTTGATGATAAAAAACGAAATAATGGCAACTTTATTTCGCCCGTATTTTATGAAAGGCAATATACCTGCAAAAGCCAGCGCAAGCATGGGAGCATAGGTAAGCCAGCCACTACGGTAACTAAAGGTATAGTTGATGAAATTTGGCGACCTGAAATACAGGTTTTGATCCTGGTAACTATAATAAAGCCAGTGGCCGGAAACGTATTTCCAATATATAAGTTGTATAGAGTATACGCCGCCCGCGCATACTATAGCCAGTAAAAAGCTTTTATAATGCCTGGCAAAAAGCACGAGCCTGTTCTTTATAGCATCAATGTTTATCCGCTCCATACCCCATAGCAATGGTATAAGGCAAGATAATACATCTGTAGGCCGGGTAAGCATGGCCAGGCCTATCAGCAACCCCACTCTTACTGCATACCTGGCCTTGAAAGCCTGGTAGTAGTAATGGGTATTAAGCAGTATAAAAACATAGATGGTAAAAAGCCAGCAATGCGCCATACCACAATCTATAGCCGCATAATTGAGATAATTACAGCCCAATACAAGCAATACCAGCACAATGGCCACTACTTTATCAGCATAAAAAAGAAGCAGCAGCTTTCTAAAATACCATAGCCCTATGATGGATATCAGCAGCCCTCCAAACTGGATCGCAAACTGGTAGGGTAAAGAGAAACCATCCCTGGCATACCCGAACGGGCCTGCCAACTCATGGGCAATAAAAAAGAATGGGGAGAACATTACCGCCATACCCGAAGAATACTTCATTACATAGTTGCCGTTCCCGCATTGCGCGCCTTGTGAAAAAGCAGTATCCGATGGTTTGTATTTATTGATGATACTGTCTTTAAACGATTGGTGCTTCAGATCTTTATAAATAAAAATGGAAGGCAGGTACCAATAATACCCCGACACATCGCAAGAAATAGTAGCCTCAGTACCCGTATGTTTCCACTTTGGGTAAAAGAAAAATGATGCATAACACATCACCAGGGCCACAATGCAGAAAGTAAACCGGGATAACATTCAGCAATATAAAAAATCTGCATTAACTATTAATGCAGATAGATAAGCAATAGTATTTTAATATAGATTCAGCTTACCACTGCATACCTGGGTAAGTGCGCTGCAAAAATTGCAGATCTGTAAGTATATAGCCCAGGTGCTCGGAATGGCGGCCTTCCCTGCCACCTTTCTGCATCCAGCTATTTTGTGGTGTATTGATATTGGCTTCTTCGAATACAGATGTGATCCGCTCCATCCACATTGGTTTTATGCTGGCAAGGTCTACGCCTATACCTTGCTGTGCCAGTGCATTGTCTGTTTCGTTCTCTATAAATAGCTCCCCGGTATACATCCACAGCTCATTTACTGCACTCTGCATACGGGTGTGGCTTTCTTCTGTGCCATCGCCCAGGCGCACCACCCATTCACTGCTCCAGCGCAGGTGATAAGTTGCTTCCTTCAGCGATTTTTCCGCTATGGCCGCCAGGCTCTCGTCTGCGCTTTTTTCAAGTGCGGCAAAGAAAAAGTAGTTGAAAGCATCATAAAAAAAAGAACGGGCTATAGTATATGCCCAGTCATTATTGGGTTGCTCCAGCAGCAGTACATTTTTAAAGTCCCAGCCATCGCGCAGGTAGGCAAGGTTATCCTCATCCAGGCTGGCGCTGGTATTAATAAGGTTTTGCAACGCTATAGATGTAAATACCCCAGTCTTATCTTCTGCCGGCATATTATTAAACTGCTCTGCTGCATACTGGTACAGGCTGCGCGTTCTGCCCATATGGTCGAGGGCAGTATTGGTAAGCGCTATATCGTGCTCCAGTATTGGCCCGTGGCCGCACCATTCACCCAGGCGCTGCCCCAGTATCAGTGCATCATCGGCCAGGCGCAAAGTATAGTCTAAAAGATATTTGGAGTTGCTCATTGTTTTATTGGAATTGGGAATTAGTCATTTGAAATCAGGATTTGTTTTAATGAAATTGGGATCGGTGCTCAAGATGCCAATCCAAATTCCCAACCACTAATTCCAAATTCCTAAAAAAATTACATATATTTTACTTCATCCGGCAGGTTATAAAAAGTAGGGTGGCGGTATATTTTATCATTAGCCGGATCGTACAGTGAATTCGCTTCCGATGGGTCTGAAGCATGTATATTCTTACTTTCTACTACCCATATACTTACACCTTCCATGCGCCGGGTGTATACATCGCGGGCGTTTTCTATGGCCATTTGCGCATCAGCCGCATGCAGGCTGCCTGCATGTTTATGATCAAGCCCCGCCTTGCTGCGGATGAATACTTCCCACAAGGGCCATTCACTCTTTTTGGTTATTTCCTGCTGTGCCATAATTATATATACTATCCTTGTGCGTTTTTGTTGTTTTGCGGGCAATATTATGCAGCTTTTGCTGCTTCTTTTTTACGGGCATTCCTCTTTTCTGCATGTGCCATAGCTGCATCGCGTACCCATTTACCCTCTTCCCATGCCTGTTTGCGGGTTTCCAGCCGTTGCTTGTTGCAAGGGCCGTTACCCTTTACCACGTTCTTAAATTCTTCCCAGTCTATTGCGCCAAAATCATAGTGGCCACGCTCTTCGTTCCATTTCAGGTCTTTATCAGGCATATCAAGGCCCAATACTTTCGCCTGCTCTACCGTCACATCCACAAATTTCTGGCGAAGCTCATCGTTGGTGAGGCGTTTTATGCGCCATCTTACGCTTTGGGCCGTGTTCGGGCTTTCGGCATCGGGTGGGCCAAACATCATTAACGATGGCCACCACCAGCGGTTAAAAGCATCCTGTGCCATTTTCTTTTGTATTTCAGTGCCTTTGGCAAGTGTGAGCATTATCTCAAACCCCTGGCGCTGGTGAAAGCTCTCTTCCTTGCACACACGCACCATGGCGCGTGCGTATGGCCCATAGGATGCCCGGCATAGCGGCACCTGGTTCATAATGGCAGCGCCATCTACCAGCCAGCCTATAGCGCCCATATCGGCCCAGGTAAGAGTAGGGTAGTTGAATATAGAAGAATATTTTGCTTTGCCGGAGTGCAACTGGTCATACATCTCATCGCGGCTTATGCCCAGTGTTTCGGCGGCACTATACAGGTAAAGCCCATGGCCTGCCTCGTCCTGCACTTTTGCCAGTAATACGGCTTTGCGGCGCAGGCTTGGGGCGCGGGTTATCCAGTTGCCCTCGGGCAGCATACCTACTATCTCGCTATGCGCGTGCTGAGATATCTGCCTGATCAGCGTTTTGCGGTAATCATCGGGCATCCAGTCTTTAGGTTCTATACTAATTTCCCTATCTATCAGGCTGTCGAAGTGCTCCTGGAATGAATGAACAGTCATATTCCTAAAAATTTACAGGTACAAATATACGATTTTCCGCGCTACCCTGTAAGCACCTGGGCTGTACATTGGTCGCCTGCCTGGTCAAATACATAAAAATGCCAGGGTATTCGTTTTATTATTACTAAAATGTGATATTTGCGCCCCTTAAAAATTACAAGCTTATGAAAAGGACAATCTTTGGAACTGTTATAGTTATGATGTTTTCCATCTGCGTGCTAGCTCAGAAAAATACATGGATGTTGTATGGTAGCGGCAGTTACGACAACGTAAATTATACTAATAATTTGCCTAATACTAACAACGGAGCCGCATATTCGTCTGCACCACTTTCTGTAGTAGGCTGGGGCGCTGATCTGGGGATCGGCTATGAACTAAGTAATCATATAATGATTGGCTTGCAGGGCGGGTATGGCAAACAGGAAGGCATTAATTTATCCAGCTATACTGTATCAACTTCAAGTGGCTATGCTTCAATTTTAGAGGAACGTAAATATACCAACGCTACCTGGAACGCTGGTGTTTTTTGCAGGTATACGTCATGGCTCGGGAAACGCTTTTACGTTTATGGTCAAATGTTTTTTGGCAAATATGGCCTCACCGAAGAGGTAAATAACATGAACGCAAATGTAGTACAGTCCCAGCCTTATTATTTTACAAGTCCTTCCGCTCCCGAAGGGAATGGCCTTGCAATAAATTTGTTCCCGGCCATCGGCGTAAACATCATTCAGGGCTTTGGGGCGCACATGGATATAGGTGGTATAAGCTACACTACTTACAATGTAGAGGGTACGCCAGTGTATAACGGCTTTAATTCGTCAAACCGCAAGCACTTTAATGTCTCCCTTGGCAAGCAGTTCTCCTTCGGTATCCACAAGATCATCGGCTGGAAAAAGTTCAATAAAGAAACTAACCAGCCCGTTAAGGCTGGTTAGTTTCTTTACCTATTATTCAATGGTCACCTTAGCTTTGTAAACCTGCTTACCTGTGTTCAGGGTAATAATATAGCAGCCCGGCGCCGTATGTAAATTAAAGATAGCCTCACGCATTGCATTGTTGTCGATTGTCCTTGTTTCTATCACTTTACCCAAAATGTCTGTAATAATGATATTTCCAGTAGTTTGCGTTTCATGCATCTTTACCGTAAATGAGCCTGAAGATGGGTTGGGATATACAATAAAACCCTCCGCGGCCGATACCGTGTTCAAGCCCAAATGACAAGCGGCATAGGTATTTACGGTTATAGTATAAATAGCCGATGCAGAGCCGCACGAATTAGCCATCGTATAAGAAATAGCTGCTGTGCCGGCAGTGACGCCTGTTACCATGCCAGCAGCATCTACAGTTACATTGCTGTTACTTGCAGCCCATGTACCACCGGCAAGAGGCACCGAAAGTGCAAGATTGTCTCCCTCGCATATTGTATTTGTAGTCGCAGTAATTGTACCCGGGTTTGGCACCGCGGTCACCGTTACGGCCTTAGACGCGGCAACAGAGCCGCATAATGGGCTGGTAACCGTATATACAACCGACACTGCGCCCGCGGAAACCCCGGATAACACCCCAGAGCCGGAGATGTCGGCATTAGGATTGCTTGTTGTCCATGTGCCTCCGGCTATCGTACCGGCTATTGTTATCGTATTTCCCACACACACAGAGTCTGCACCCGAAAGAGTACCTGCCGCGGGTGCAGGAATAATATGATAGAGCTGTGTAGTAGTGGTAGATCCGCAGGTGTTAGAAAGTGTATAAGATATTTGGGCAGAACCAGTCGATACGCCAGTAACATCTCCCGAAGCATCGGTCAGTGCTATAGCTGTATTACTGCTGGTCCACAAGCCGCCCGGCACTGAGGCAGATAATGTGCCGGAGCTAGCAACGCATGTGCTGTCTGTGCCTGTGATAGTGGCCGCGGCTGGTGTGGTAGTTATAGTTACCGGTATAGTAGCGTGGCATGCGCCTGTGGTGGTGTAGGTAAGGGTCGTTGTGCCTGTACCTATTGACGACAGCAGGCCTGTAGAAGATCCTATTGTTGCAACAAGTAAGTTGCTGCTTGTCCATGTGCCGCCAGCCGGCAGATCTGTAAATGACGATGTGGTGGAATTGCATACAGAGCCGGAGCCGCTTATCGGGCCTGGTGTTGTGTTAACCGTAACAGTAATTATACGTTCACATAACAATCCCGGCACAGAATAAGTAATGATCGCATTGCCTGCGCCCTGGCCGGTAACGGCGCCGGTAACATCGTCCACTGTGGCTATAGATACATTGCTGCTGGCCCATGCACCACCGGTTGTGGCGCTGCTTAGCGTAGCGGTGCTGCCCGTGCATACAGATGCAGTTCCGGTTATGAATGCTGGTGCAGCATTTACTGTAACAGTGCTGGTTACATAACAACTGCCACCCGTATTATAAGTAATAGTGGCTACGCTGCCAGATATGCCGGTCACTATACCTGATGCGCTACCAACGGGTGCGCTCGTGCTTGAGCTGCTCCATAGTCCGCCGGTAGTGGCATCACTAAGGGTAATGGTTGCCGTTTGGCAAACGTTATCTGGTCCGGAAATGGCTGCAGGAAATGCGTATACAGTAACCGGGAAAGTAGCTGCACAGCCTGCTGCAAGAGAGTAAGAGATGGTTGTGGTGCCAGCTACAACTCCTGATACAAAGCCGGAGCCTGTGCCAACGGTTACCACAGATGAGCTTGACGACGACCACGTACCGCCACCCACAACGCTGGTGAGCGTGGTAGTAGCCGCAGTGCATAAAGTGTGCGCTCCGGATATGGTAGGCGTAGCCACAACGGTAAATGATTTCGTAGCCACGCAGCCTGTCGGCAGGGAATAAGATATGGTAGTGGTGCCGGCAGCTACGCCATGCAAGCTGCCTGTTGTACCGATAGTAGCAACAGATGTAACTGTACTTGACCACGTACCGCCTGAAGTAGCATCAGTTAACGTAGTGGCCACGCCAATACAATCGGCCGAAATGCCCGATATAGGTGACAGTGCATTAACAGTAACAGGCCTGGTAACGTAACAGGTAGTACCAAAATAATACGTAATAGTAGGCACACCGGCAGATACGCCGGTTATAACACCGGAAGAAACATCGGAAGTTGCAGCTGAACTGCTGCTAAGCCATTGGCCACCGGGTACAGTATTGTGCAGTGTGATGGTTTGCCCGTCGCACACGCTTGATGGCCCTGTTATAGCGCCGGGAGCCGGGTTAACGGTAACCACAACTTTAGAAACGGCTACGCCGCAGCTGGAAGAAACGGTATAGCTAATAGTATCTGTGCCGGAAACAAGAGCCGAAACCGCGCCGGAATAAACATCTACCGTAGCAACAGATGTATTGCTGGCAGTCCATAAGCCTCCGGCAAAAGTGCTGAAAAGGTTTAATACAGACCCTATGCATACCGGGCTGTTGCCCGAAAGCGTACCTGAAAAAATAGGACATATAGATACCGAAGGGTAAGATGTTGATGTGCTATAGATAACATTACTCGTTCCCGGGCCTGCATATGAAGAGCCACCTGCGCCACCCGATCCCAAACCACTTCCACCGCCGTAGTATCCGCCACCGCCTGAGCCGCTATGCGTCCACCCATAAGCTGAGCCGCCTGCACCAAACGATGCAGTACCGCCTATACCAGTAGCATTATAGCCCGGTGTTGTTTGTGTGCCTCCTGTAGCGTTAGAATACATGCCCACAGATGTAGGGCTCCCACTGAAGTACCCATTCTCGCCGTTAGGGTAGCCTGCATCGCCGCCGCGGTTAAGGTCTGGCGTACTGGATGAAGAACCTCCCGCACCGCCCCCTCCACCCGCTACTACTAAACGGTCTCCGGGTATGTAACTACTTATTGCCGACGACGTAAGCCTGATATCGGACGAACCGCCACTGGCGCCGCCCCCATTATAGCCCACATCTCCGCCGTTATATCCGCCATATACATAAAAGCCCAGTGAGCCTGATTCGCCTCCCTGGCCTACGTTTATGTATATAGTTTGCCCCGGTGTCACGGCCAGTGTGCCACTTACCGTTCCCCCAAAACCGCCACGGGAACTGTAGGAGTAGTCCGAGCCGCCTGAGCCGCCAGTTGCACTAAATACAACAGAATAAACATCCGCAGGTATAGTATATGACTGAGGATACGGTGTATAAGTAAAAAAAAATCCCTGGGCCAATGTATTTAACGTTGCTAAAACCAACAGCGGCAAAAAGATAGCTATTTTAATAAAGTGTAAATGCTTCATAAATAAATTTGTGCAAATGTAAAGGAAAGTACCGCAAGATAATATTAATTTTTTTATTACATAAAGCGGCCGCTTACAACGGAGTAAGCGGCCGCTTTATGTAATAACCTCGTTATTTGCAATGTAATTACACCGATTCCTTCCCTATCACTGTCCAGTCCTCATGCCCATGGCCCTTTTCTATCCAGTGGTCCATTTCTGAAGCAATGGCAGGTATTACCATTAGCTTTACTTCCCCCTTCTTTGCCTGCTCTATCATCAGCCGTGCATCTTTGCGGGCCATATTTAATTCCCAGGCAGGTTGGTCGAAGCTGCCGGATGTAAATTTCTTTATCCTTACGTGTACCATATTTACCGGGTTCCACGCGTCAAAAAGCTTTGTCACGTCATCGGGGCTCACACCTAACGATTTAGCGAGGGACAAAGCATCGGCCGTACCAGCCGTAAGCGCTATCAGGAAGAGGTTGCCGATCAGCTTTATACCAGCCGCCTTATTATTCTCCGTTCCAAAATGCAGCACTTTTCCCGTCATTTTTGCAAGCTCAGGCTCTATTTTACTGATCACTTCCTGGTCGCCTGATATCAGCATAGTGCCAGTACTTTCCAGTGCGTTCTGTGGCGCCATAAATACAGGCGCATGTATATAGGTATACCCCTTTTTCTTCCAGTATTCAGTTCGCTCCGCCGCTCCCGCCGCCGACGTGGTGGTGTGGTCTATAATAATAACCCCCGGCTCAAAACCTTTGCTGGCTTGCTCCAGCACTTCGTTCACCGTATCGTCATCTCTAAGCGTCAGGTGTATAGTGCTTGCACCCTTTACAGCATCAGCTGCGTTAGCAAACGCTTTCGCGCCATCTGCTTCCAGCGCTTTTGCCTTATCGGGCGTCCTGTTCCATACCTGCACCTGCTCTCCTTTTTTCAGCATGGCCTTTGTAAAGTTGGCGCCCAAGTGGCCCATTCCTAAAAATGCTTTCATGGTTCGTGATTATTTTTGAATAAAGTTAGGGGGTAAATGGCTAGCTTAATTAATGGATCATAGTTTATCTTTGATAATAATTTAAAATAGAAATTATGGGGCTGATATATGCAGATGTTGAACTAATAAATGGAGATGATCTGTCAGATGCGCGTCGTTTTAGGATAGCCGGGGAAGATGTGAAAAGTATGCATGTAAATCTGCTGGTCGATACAGGTTCTTATATGCTGGCTATCAACGAAAATATCCAGGAACAATGAAAAAAGAAAAACACAGTTAGCTAATAGCCACATTATAGAATGCGATGTGGTCGCCCCGGTTGAATTGAGGTTTAAAAATAGGGCAACAACCTGCCGTGCCATTGTATTGCCAGGAGATTCGGAGCCTTTGCTTGGAGCAATACCAATGGAGGACATGGATGTATTGATCCATCCGTTACGGCAGGAGCTTATCTTAAATCCAGACCATCCTTATTTCGCGGTAATGAAAATGAAATAACTTATAACTTTCCCGGCATATATTTCTTTTTGCGCAGAATAGCTTCTATTGGTGAAAATTACTTGCCCTGATAGAATGTTTTTTTATTAAATTGCCTTTCTTTCTCCAAAAAAAATATACCATGTCTTTGAATCTTTGTATTGATTGGGGTAATACCCACGTTAAAGCTGCCATAGTTGACAATGATGTTCTGAAGAAACAGATCACATTTTCGCGCGACAGTGCACTTGAAAAAGTATCGTCTATGATAGCCGAATACCAGCCGTCAAAAGCGATCATGTGCTCTGTAGTACATCACGATGATGAGCTGATGCACTTGCTGAAATCAAAGATAAAAACACCCATAAAATTAGATGCCTATACCCGCACACCCATCAACAATGCCTATCTGTCTCCGGATAGCCTGGGCCCTGATCGCCTGGCGCTGGTAGTAGGTGCGCACATGGCCGATCCGGCAAAGCACAACCTTGTTATCAGCTTGGGTACGTGCGTTACATATAACCTGGTGCAAAAAAATAAGACATTCAGAGGCGGCGCAATAACACCCGGCCTGCACATGAGGCTCAAGGCAATGCACACACTTACAGACAAGTTGCCCGATGTTGGCCTTGAAGGAGATCTCGCTCTTTTAGGATATGATACTGAAACATGTATGCGCAGTGGCGCTGTATTCGGGCTTGCAGCGGAGATCGATGGTATGATCAGTGCATATGAGAGTCAGTATCCCGATTTTAACGCCATATTAACGGGTGGTGATGCCCCATACTTTGCGACAAAGATTAAAAGTAAGATATTTGCCGACCCTGACTTATTGTTTAAGGGATTAAATTTAATTTTAAACTATAATGTTTCCATCCCGCGTTAAGTATTTATTAATAGTTCTATTATTTACCGGGGGGTTACGCCTTTCTGCTCAAACCACAACTGCATCCAGCACCACTAATTCCAGCAACCCGCTTAACGGCCATGAAAATGACCCGTATTCCAAATTTGGTATCGGGGAGCTCACAAATGGCAGCAATACGGTATTGCGTGGTATGGGTAATGTTACCTCTTCTTTCGAAAATCCTTACGAGGTAAATTCAGACAATCCGGCATCTTACTCCTTTCTGCAGCGTACTACCTTCGAGGCTGGCGCTATGGCCAGCACACGTACCGTAGCGTCACAGGGCCAGTCTTATACCACCGGCACAGCTACGCTTGCATACCTTAACCTAGGCATACCTATTAATAAGAATGCAGGTATGTGTATTGGCTTCCGGCCATATACCCATATATATTATAACCTTCAGGATACCCTTGGTCCCGGTTCAAATCCACCTTCACCGCTGGGTCAGGTTGCCAGAACTTATAATGGAGATGGCGGCCTTAACTATGCCTACATAGGGGCCGCAGCTAAATACAAAGGCCTGAGTGTTGGGTTTAACCTCGGTTATATGTTCGGTACCCTGCGCAGCACCACTGCTACGGTGCCTATAGATACTGCCACTTCCAATATTGCTTACAGCGCTCAGTTTACCAATTACAACCGTATAGGTGGGCTGTATTGGAAAGGTGGCCTTATGTATGAGCATAAAATAGATTCAGATTATACTTTCAGGATAGGTGGAACAATAAGCATACAGCAAAACATTACAGAAAGGCTCAGCGCCTACCAGATCAGCTCGTATAACTTTGGCGACACGTTGGTTAACGATACCGTAACAGGCACCGCAAATCAAAAAGGCAATTTAACCTTGCCGCTCAGCTACAGCTTGGGTGTTATGATAGGCAAAAATGATAAGTGGGACCTTGCCGTAGATTATACAGGCACACAATGGAGCACCTTCAAAAGCACGCCCGATGTTGGCCTAAGTTCCAGCATAGCCGCCCAGTCTAATAAAATAAGCCTGGGTGGAGAGTTTACCCCCAACAGCAACAGCATCCGTAAATATTTTTCAAAGGTTACTTACAGGCTAGGAGCTTATTATGGCACAGACTATATCACGCCATTAAGTGCCGCAGCCACGCCAAATAATACCACCATATCTTACTATGGGCTTACAGCTGGTGCCAGCTTACCGTTCAGGCGCTCGTTATCTAAGCTGCATTTCGCGCTCGATGTTGGCCGCCTGGGCACAACAGCTAATAATCTTGTGCAGGAAACCTATGTGAGGTTTACTCTTGGCCTGTCTTTTAATGATAAATGGTTTATACCACGTAAGTATGATTAATTGTGCTTATGAACGCCATTATTAAATATCTCTTTTGTCATTTTCCAAAATTTACCCGGATACTGCTTCCGGGTGTTTTGTTTTTTGCCATAACATCTTGTAATGACCCTAACGAGATAAAAGCCCTCACAGGCAGTGGCACAAAGCAACCTGACCGCGCCGAAGACGTAACTATCATCTACAGCAAGGAAGGTAAAACAAAGATGCGGCTCTATGCCAAAGAGTTTGTAAGAAATGAATACGCCAAGCCTCCCTATATAGATATGAACCGCAATATAAAAGCAGAGTTTTATGACGACAGCGGAAAAGTGGCTAATGTACTCACCGCCGACTCATCGCGCTATTATGAATCGCAGGGAAATATACTGGTTTGGGACAGTGTGCAGATACTAAGCAAAAAGGGAGAACAGTTAAATACCTCTGAGCTTATCTGGAACGAAAGCATACAGAAGTTTTTTACAGAAAAGCCCGTAAAGATCACCACACCTACCCAGGTACTCTATGGCAATGGTATGGAAGCCAACAGCGATTTCTCATGGTACCAGGTCGCAAACCCCAAAGGCACCGTAGAGGTTAATAAGGGAGAATTGCCAAAATAATACTATTCTTAGTTGCCCTGACCTTTAGGTCAGGGGTCGTAATACAACGACAAACAGGCTTTAGCCAAATTACGTTACTTGGTAATTCTAATAATAGCCGGTTATCAAAAAGATGAATTTAGGTTCTTAAGCTAAACGATTTTGATGGTGTATTCCCCTTGTGGCGTGGGTTATGTGCATGAGCGAAAGGGGCAAGGGGAATGTCTTTTTTGGTATTATTGATGGCGTTTCATTATAAGGTTCAATTGTTATAAACCTTACAGCTCAATACCCATTTTCCTCCCCACTTCTCTAAGTTCATTAAGCACACTTTCCTCTATAGGTATACCATCTTTCCTGCGTATAGCTTCCATCTCACGCTCAGGGTCACCGGGAATAAGTACCTTATCATGGCCGGGCGCAGGAGTCGCATTTCTAAAGCGTTCTATCCACTTATCCATATGTTGCTTAAATTCCTCCGCCGGCCTGAAGGCATCCACCCTCATCGCCCCAAAGAAGTGTCCCAACCCCTTACCCGGCATATCCATAGGCATAGGTACGTAAGCGGGGAAGGGTGGCGCCCACGGCCCATAGCTCGCGCCGCTCAGCACTGCTGAGAAAATATCTACTATGCTCCCCAGCGCATAGCCCTTATGGCTGCCATGCTCGCGGTCACTTCCCAGCGGCAGCAATGCTCCACCCTTCTTTAATTCATTTGCGTCGGTCGATGTGTTGCCTTCTTTGTCCTGCACCCAGCCTCCCGGCGTTGCCGCATTTTTTCGCTGTAGCAGTTCCAGTTTGCCATTAGCAGCAGTGGTAGTAGCAAAGTCCGCTACAAAAGGTGGTTGCTTGTTAGCTGGTATAGCTACTGCTATAGGGTTGGTACCCAGCATTCTTTCTATAGAGAAGGTAGGTGCCACCAGTGCGCTTGCATTGGTCATAGCTATGCCGGTCATATCATGCTCCAGCGCCATCATAGCATGGTACCCCGCTATGCCAAAGTGATTACTATTCCGTACGCTCACCCAGCCGGTACCCGCCGTCCGTGCTTTGTCTATGGCCACCTGCATAGCAAACGGCGCCACCACCAGGCCTAGCCCTGCATCGCCATCCACCACTGCCGTAGAGGGTGTTTCATGAACTATCCTAATAGCAGGTGTCGCATTTACTCTCTTTGCTTCCCATAGCCTTATATAGCCGCTCAGCCGCGCTACGCCGTGGCTGTCTATACCACGTAGGTCGGCAGCCAGCAGCGCTTTGGTGGCGGTTACTGCATCTATGTCGCTGCAACCTATGCTGGTAAAGATATTCTGTGTAAAACGGTATAAATGATCGTAAGAAAAAACTTGCATGGGCCACAAGATAAGGCGAAATGCTTTTACCTTTCTAAGGTCCGGGAAGCCGGCGAATATTAACAATTCTGTTAATTACCATCCCATCACAACTATATACTTTTACATTACAAGCGTATTTAATGGCCCGGATAAAAAGTGCAGCTGGCGTAGTGCTTATTATGTTGCTGCTGTTTTTCAGCAGCAACCGCGAGGGTAGGGCATTTATGCCCACCACTTTCCCCATCTGTAATATCGCGGCTCACTCATCTGTAAATAGTAAAGGCCCCGGAACCACTGTTAATTACCCATCCATAAAAAAAGATTGGATTAAAGTGCGCTACATTGGCGGTGAATATTATTACAATGTTCCCCACGTCCCCATGGTGGTCAGTTCCTCTCCCGCCACAAAGCCATTTCCTATAGTCTATTATCCGTCTTTTGTTTCCTCCAGCCTTCATTTCTTGCTCGCATTGCGTGGCCCGCCACAAGTTTCCATTAAACCTGCTGCATAATACCCGGCTCCATTAAGTCTTGAGCTAACTCCATAATATAAGTTCCATTTTTTGATTGCGTAAAACATCTTTGCTCATCTGCTAATTTGCCATACACCAATTGGTGTGGGCTGAAGCTAAATATATAATTATGAAAAAACTGGCCATCACCTCGGTGCTTGTATGCTTTATGCTGCATGGGCGTGCCGAAATAACAGATACCACCCTTACCGAAAAAAACATAAGAGAAAAAATACTGAACGACATACAACAAAACCTCGACAAGAAAAATAAAGTGCTCGACTCTACTATCGTAAAGCTTGACGGACGTGTTGGCAAACTGGATAGTGTAATAAAGCTTACGGGCAATCCCCGGGAGCGTATTGACAAGCTCGTAGAACGCGTGCAGATACTGGAAGAGAAACAAAAAGCAGTAGAGCAAAACGAGATCAATGTGTACGAAGCCAACTACCAGTCGGCGCTTATAAATCTTGTATCTATGGACAGGGAAATAAAGCCGCTCATCCTGTTTCACGCCACAAAAGACTTTTTCAACACGCTTACAGAAACCGGTAACCCCGAAAACTACGAAGGTTTTCGGTCGGGCTTTGATAAATTTAAAGTCTATATTGAAAAAGTAAAAGAGCACAATGCTACACAAAAAGAAGTAGGCGAAATTGTACAGGCTACAGGCAACATAACATTTGGTGTGCCTCTGGTTGGCGCCTATTCGCAGTTGCTTTTTTCAGGTATGGCAGACTATGTAAATAGTATCGGCCACAACAAACGCGACCTGAAAAAAGAAGCTGAGAAAATGTTCGCCATAACTACAGCCCTGAGCCAGTTTACTACCGACAAAAGCCTGGTAGAAAACGAGTGGGACGGTATCACGCAATCGCTGGAAGAGATGCAGGTGTACTACGACACCGCGCTAAACCGCAATCTGCGCATGCTGAGTATGGACCGCTGCGAAATTACCCTTGGCTTTACCCGCCAGAGCGACGCCAGCAAACGCTACGAATACCTCACCATGCTGCGCCGCAAAGCCGCCGGCTATGTGTTGGAAATGAAAAAACAAGACCCTAAAAACTGGAAAGAGAACATTTACTGCCAGTTGATGGACGTACAGTCTATAAAAGTGAAATACGGAGATATTACGTACCATATAAAACACCATATAGATAAGTACACCAAACTCATAGAGCGGTATAAAAGCAATAAACAGATAGGTGACCACGTAACTGTGCTTGATGAAAAGCTGGAGCAGCTGAGATCTACATTCGATGATGCCTTTGAACCCGCGCAATATGTGCATGCTGCCACTCAAATGTACAAGGTGATGTAAGTGGGCATGTCCGCCCACTCAGTTTTTAATAACTACATTTGCAGCCGTATGATCAACTGGAGAATGATAGTGGGCCTGGCATTCCTGCTGGGTGGCATGGCGAAAATGTATGTGCTGGTCTCTGGTAATGCTGGCAGTAGTAATCTTCTTTTTGCAGAAATTGGCTGTGCAATCTGGATGCTGGTAGGTGTGCTTTTTATTTTGAACGGCATGACCAAAAAACAGCAATAAAACAATTATGCATGGGAAATACCAATAAAATTAATAGCTCTGGCCATTAGGCCGGGAAGAATGAGTAATAATGGCGGCTTTAGCCAAAATTCAAGATGAGTGTGTTTTAAATGTCTAAATAGTATAAGCCTTGCCTTTTACGGCTAAAGCACTACTTTTATCCCATGCAGCCCCTCGGTATACAGCTAATATGGCTTTTTGTGCTTGCAATACCTATAGCATGTATTGCCTGGACGGTGACCCACGAAGAAGTATTTCGCGAGCCACGGGAATACTGCATCCGGTGCAGCAAAACCCGTAAGACCATTCTTGGCCGTAAATTCTTCTACCTCTTTACCTGCGAATATTGCTTTAGCCATTACGTAACTGCTATAATGCTGGCGCTTACCGGCTACAAGCTACTCATCGACGACTGGCGTGGGTATATCATAGCCGGTTTTGCGCTCGTCTGGATAGCCAATGTATATATGAGCCTGTTCGGATTGATACGGTTGGACATCAAAGAGGAACGCCTGATCACAGACCTCAACGAAAAGAAACTCAACAGGCAAAAAGCTGCAGACGATAATAAGCCCCTCGACAACGGAAAGCTATAACCGGTCTTTGTAAAAGTACTACTATGCACCCAATTATTTTCTATGTAATATCAGTAATAAACGGTGGTTATCTGGCGTTAACTAGGGAGGATAATAAACATAAAACCATAGGGTTCCGCTCCCCCAAAAACGTACTAAAACCCGCGCCAGGCAAAACTTCTGTTTTTCAGCTAGGTGCAGAATATAAGCAAACCCTTTTAGGTTTTTGGAGTGTAGTTTTTCCTCTAAAGACGGCCATCTATATTTACTCTGGGTGTATGCGTCGCATTAACTGGGGAGATAATAAACATAAAATACAGGGTTCCGCTCCCCCAAAAACGTACTAAAACCCGCGCCAGGCAAGGCTTTTGTCTTTCAGCTAGGTGCAGAATATGAGAAAACTCTTTTAAGTTTTTGGAGTGTAGTTTTTCCTCTAAAGACGGCCATCTATATTTACTCTGGGTGTATGCGTCGCATTAACTGGGGAGATAATAAACATAAAAACATAGGGTTCCGCTCCCCCAAAAACGTACTAAAACCCGCGCCAGGCAAGGCTTTTGTTTTTCAGGCAGGTACATTACATGGGAAAGCCCCTTTAGAGGTTGGGGTTTAGCATCATCTCCCTGATATCTGCCATTATGCGCTTAGCTATATTATTGGCAGTTGTCTCCGTGCCACTTTCTGAGTAAATACGGATGATAGGTTCGGTATTAGATGTCCGCAGATGCACCCAGTCACTATCGAAGTCTATGCGTAGGCCATCTTCTGTATTTATGGGTTGCCTTTTGTACTTCTCTTTTATCTCTTCAAATATCTTTTTCACATTCACATCTTCATCCAGCTCTATTTTATTCTTAGAGATAAAGTAGTCAGGATAAGTGTTACGCAGTGCTCTAACGGTCTTGCCCGATTTTGCAAGGTGCGTTAGGAAAAGGGCAATCCCTATGAGTGCGTCCCGGCCGTAGTGTAGCTCGGGCACTATTACACCTCCGTTGCCCTCACCACCTATTACGGCGTTTACCTCTTTCATTTTCTTCACCACATTTACCTCGCCTACTGCACTTGGGAAGTACTGCCCGCCATGCTTCTCGGTCACATCGCGCAGGGCGCGGGTAGAGGAAAGGTTCGATACTGTATTGCCTTTTTTATTAGAGAGTATATAGTCGGCTATAGCTACCAGTGTATACTCCTCGCCAAAAAGGCTGCCATCATCGCATACAAAGCAAAGCCTGTCTACATCAGGGTCTACAGCTATGCCCAGGGTGGCGTTGCTTTTCTTTACTACAGAGCAAAGCTCTACCAGGTTTTCCGGCAGCGGCTCAGGGTTGTGCGCAAAGTGGCCGTTCACCTCTTCATTGATCACCGTCACGTCGGTTACGCCAAGCGCATTAAGCACCTGCGGCACCGCAATAGCGCCGGTAGAGTTCACCGCATCTACCACCACTTTAAAATTCATCTTCTTAATGGCCGCCACATCTACCAGCGGGTGGGCTATTATAGCATCTATGTGTTTCTGTATGTAAGTATCGTCTTGCTTTATGGTGCCTAGCTTATTGATCTCGGCATAGGCGGGCTCTGTTTTTTCAGCATAGTCCAGTATCCACTGGCCTTCAGCTGCATTCAGGAATTCACCATCTTTATTCAGCAGCTTCAGCGCATTCCATTCCCTGGGGTTATGGCTGGCCGTAAGTATGATGCCGCCCCCTGCATTTTCCATCTTCACCGCCATCTCTACAGTAGGCGTAGTGCTCAGCCCCAGGTCTACCACGCTGCAGCCTATGCTTTGCAATGTTGCCGCCACCAGGTCGCGTACCATGCCGCCGGAAATACGTCCATCGCGCCCTATGATGATCTTCTTGTTACTGCCCTGTTCTGCTACCCACGCACCATATGCAGTAGTAAACTTAACAATATCAATAGGTGTAAGGCTTTTGCCCGGCTTGCCGCCAATAGTGCCCCTGATGCCCGAAATAGATTTTATAAGTGCCATAAGTATGTTTCTTTTGCGAAGGTATTATTAAAAAAGTTGCATGCAAAGGCGTCAGTGCTGTATTCAATAAATGACAATTAGCTAAAAAAGCCCGCCATTGAATATAACATTTTTTTGGCCTTAATAATTTCATAAAGCGATATGTAAAACAAGATTTTCAAATTACTTTGCAGAAAATAAAAAATATGGGTTCATTTCGTTTTTTCATCCGGCGTTCTTTAGCGCTGGTGGCTGTTGCGGTTAGTGTACCGTGCATAGTATCTGCACAAGACCTGACCACAAAATTACCACACGACCCAAACGTGATCACCGGCAAGTTGGATAACGGCCTTACTTACTATATACGCCATAACAAGAAACCTGAAAACAAAGTGGAGCTAAGGCTTGTAGTAAAAGCCGGCTCCATATTGGAGAATGATGCGCAGCAGGGCCTGGCGCACTTTATGGAGCACATGAACTTTAATGGCACCACAAACTTTGAGAAGAATGACCTTGTAAGCTACCTGCAGTCTATAGGCGTACAGTTTGGTGCAGACCTTAATGCCTACACCTCTTTCGACCAAACGGTATATATACTCCCCATACCTACTGATAAGCCCGGCAACATAGAAAAGGGTTTCCAGATAATAGAAGACTGGGCGCACAATGCACTGCTTACCGATAAAGATATAGACGATGAGCGTGGCGTAGTGCTGGAAGAAAGCCGCCTGGGCAAGGGCGCCGAAGATCGAATGCGCAAAAAATTCTTCCCTATGCTGGCTGAAGGCTCTTTGTATGCCGACCGGCTGCCTATAGGTAAGGATTCCATACTTAAATCATTCAAGTACGAAACCATCCGCAGCTACTACAAAGACTGGTACCGGCCCGACCTGCAGGCAGTAGTAGTAGTAGGTGATATAGATCCCGAAACGGCTAAGAAAATGATCGTTCAGCATTTTGGAAAGCTTAAGAACCCGGCAACGGAACGGGTGCGCAAATACCAGGAAGTAACGCCACGCAAGATGCCTACTGCTATGGTAGTAACTGACAAAGAAGCCACCAATTCTGTATTGCTGATCACCTATCCATTCATGAAAAAGCATGACGCAGTAACAGTGGGCGACTACAGGAACGACCTCGTAAAAGAGATAGCACAGGCAATGCTTAACCGCCGCCTGTCAGACCTTTCGCAAGGCGACAACCCGCCCTTCCCATATGCGGGAGTAGGCTCTGAAGATTTGGTGCATGGCTACGAAGCATTTAATGCTTACGCATTGTTTAGCAACGACGGCCCGGAAAAGGCGATCAATGCACTTACAGGCGAGCTGGTGAAGGCAAAGAAATATGGCTTTACCGCACGTGAACTGGAGCTTGCCAGGAAAGAAATGCTGAGCAACATAGAGAAGACCTTTAATGAACGCAACACCACAGATAGTAAGAACTACGTGGAAGAATACATACGTGCATTTTTAGATAATGAGCCATTCCCCGGCATCACTAATGAAAATGAATACTATAAAAAACTGCTGCCCGGAATAACGCTGACTGATGTAAATGAGATAGCAAGAAAATGGATGGCTAATGCCAACACCTTTACACTGGTAATGGCGCCCGATATAGCCGATGTAAAACTGCCAGATGATAAGCAACTGCTGGCCATGACAGATAAAGGCTTTAAGCAGGAAGTGAAAAAAGAGGAAGAAAGGCAAGTAGCGACATCGCTGATGAACACGCCGCCAACACCGGGCAAAGTAGTATCACAAAATAAAGAAGACGGATTTGATGCCACTACCTACACACTAAGCAACGGCATAAAAGTGACCATAAAAGCAACAGACTTCAAGAGCGATGAAATATTAATGAAAGGTACCAAGCAGGGCGGAACCAACAGCTACGGAATAGGTGACAGGGATAATGTACACTTTGCCACAGATGTGATCGATGCTATGGGCATAGGCGCGTTTACCCCATCGGATCTGGAAAAGGTGATGGCCGGAAAGAAAGCGGATGTGGATGAAAAAATAGACGAAATAGATGATGAGATAAGCGGCAGCAGCACGGTAAAGGACTTTGAGTCGCTGATGCAGCTTACTTATCTTACCATCATGCAGCCACGAAAGGACGCCGGGCTATTCAAAGCCTACAAGGAAAAGCAGATGACCATGCTTGCCTTTATGTCGTCTAATCCCCAGGCAGCATTTATAGATACTTCTATTAAAACATTGTACAACAGCAATCCGCTCGCAAGAATGGTGATACCTAAACAGACCGACTTTAACAATATAGACCTGGACAGGGTAATGAAAATATACAAGGACGAAATAGGCGTGGCAGATGGTTATCACTTCTTTATAGTAGGGAATATAAAGCCTGAGACTGCTATCCCATTGATCGAGACCTACCTTGGCAGCATACCTAAAAGCGGCAGAGTAGGAGCATTTAGAGATAATGGTGTGCGGCCTGTAAAGGGAACAAAGAACATGAAGTTTTATAAGGGCAAAGAACAGAAAAGCCTGATACTGGCCATATACTCAGGAGAAATACCTTATTCTGAAGACCTATCGTTGAAAACACAAGCCGTAGCGGAACTGCTGAATATAAAAGTAATCGAAAACCTTCGCGAAAAAATGGGCAAGATATACGGTGGTGGTTTTAGAGGGGCTGTGGCTAAAGAGCCGTATGAGCGCTACAGCATACAACTGCAACTGCCATGTGGGCCTGAGAGCGTGGATACGCTGCTGTCTGCCGCCAACATACAGATCAATAACTTGAAGAATAGTGGGCCTGAGGCTAAAGACCTGGACAAGGTAAAAAGCCAGTGGCTGGAGAAATACCGTACCAGCGTGAAAGAAAACAGCTACTGGAGAGAGAAGATGGAGAGTGTGCTGTTCTGGGGCAGGGATAAAGACCGCGCATTGCAGTATGAAACCTATGTAAACAAGCTGACACCAGCGGATATCCAAGCCACTGCAAAAAGACTGTTTGACGGTAAAAATGAGTTCGTATCAGTACTGTACCCGGAACCATAATAAATAACAATCTTAATTGCCAATGCCTCCGTAACTGGAGGCATTGTTATATTATGGCTGCAATAGTTTAACTATCCACGTGTCATCCTGTTTTTGAAAAGCCGTTCTTTTATGAAAGCGGTTTGTATTAAACTCCAGGAATTCTATTCGCAAAGGACTGATGGCAAAACCGCCCCAGTTTTCAGGCCTTTTAATATCATTGTTTTTCAGGCGCAACTCTTCCTGTATGTATTTGTTGTTTAGCTCCTCTATGTTTTCTATCTCGTCTCCTTGTTTGCTTATTGTTGAAACTATTTGTGCTTCCCGTTCTCTTTCGTAAAAGTATCGGTCAGCCTCAATCTTAGATATTTGTGTTGCGTCTCCCTGTATCCTTATTTGCTTTTCTGTTACCGTCCACCAAAAAGTAAGTGCTACTTTTGGATCCTGCCTTATTTCGATTCCTTTCCGGGAATCCAGCGAGCCGCAAACAATAAAAATATTGTCTTTCATTTCTTTGAGCGCTACGAAGCGCGCATTGGGATAACCATCAAGCCCTATGGTGGATAGACAACATGCCGAGGGGAGCCTAAGTTTACTTTGCCTTAATTCTTCTTGATACATTTCTTCAAATGCGAGGAAAGGATTAGATTGATCAGTCATATTGGTAAATTGTATCAGTGCTATTTATAACTCAAAGATAAGCCAGCAAAGTAATTTACTCCCGGTGCAGCATTGTAGTAGCGTGTGTTAACGGCGTTAATGTCGTTGCCAAGGCTGTATTTTTCGTTAAGGGCATTATCAATTCCTGCGAATATATCAAAACCATACTTTTTAAACTGTCTGCGCCAGCCAAGCTTTGCACCGAGCAGGCTATATGCGTTGGCATACTGGGTGTTAGCATCGTCCATAGCTATTTTAGAGCTATAGAAATAGTTGATGTCAATGTATATGCCATACTTCGATTGCAGGCTGATACCGGCAGTCAACGTTGTAGGCGCGGTGCCGGGCATTTGTTTGCCAGAATAGTCGTTTTTCAGCTGCACAAATTTGTCGTAGATGAAATGATAGCCGGTATAGCTGCCATAAACATTCCACGTGCGAATGAGGTTTTGATCGTTTTTATACAACCTGTAATTTACATAGGCTTCAATGCCATTTTGCATAGTAGAGCCGGCGTTCAGATAATAATCGCCACCCAGCGAATCGCGGCGCTGCACTATAGCATCGTGCAGGCTGAAATAGAACATGCTGACATCATAAAACAAGCGCTGGTGTAAGGCATAGCCGCGCGTACCCACCTCGTAGTTCCAGCCTTGCTCGGCGTTCAGCGAAAAGTTTACCTGGCTACCTGTCGGTGCCAGCTCCGCAACCGTAGGTGGCGAGAA
>JABDHF010000010.1:61496-63566 GCA_013285595.1 Bacteroidota bacterium | reverse complement strand
CGCCAGCGCAAAGCCGGGCGCCAGGGCCAGTACGAGAAGTTTGATGAGCAAAAGGTAGAGAAGATAGTACCGGAGGGTGGCCTTAGCTTTATCATTAATCTCACCGACTATTTAGATACCGGCCTGTTTCTCGATCACCGCCTTACCCGCGATATGGTGCGCAAGGAAGCCAAAGGGCTTAATGTGCTGAACCTGTTTTGCTATACGGGCTCATTTAGTGTGTACGCAGCGGCTGGCGGCGCCAGCACGGTGACCTCAGTAGACCTATCCAAGACCTACCTCAACTGGGCTAAGCGCAATATGCAATACAACAAGCTGTATAAAGACACCCAGCACGATTTCATTCATGGCGATGTAATAGAGTGGCTGGAGTATATGCCCGCAAACGCCTACGACCTCATAGTTTGCGATCCGCCCACCTTCTCTAACAGCAAGCGCATGGAAGATAACTTTGATGTGCAACGCGACCATGTATTCCTTCTCAAAAAGCTGCTGAAAGGGCTGACAGATGGCGGTAAAATATATTTTAGCAATAACTACCGCGACTTTGTGTTAGAGAGAGACAGCATACCTGCGCTTACCGTAAAAGATATTACCGGGGCTACTACGCCATTTGATTTCCAGGGGAAGTTGAATAGGAAGTGTTTTTTGATAGAGAAGTAAAAAATCTGTAATTTTAATTTATCAAAACAAGTAGTTTAATTATATATTACTTGTTTTTGTATTAATTTTTAAATGATAGTGCTATGAAGCAGGTAACATTAACTATGTCCGATAAAAAATATCCTTTATTTATGGAGATGGTAAAAAAGCTTGATTTTATTAAGAAAGTGGAGACTACAGACGAACTCACTGACGGGCAGATATTACAGGGCATTAAACAGGCGGTAGAGGAGGTGAAACTAGTAAAAGCTGGAAAGTTAAAGCCAAGGCCTTTAAAAGAACTGCTTGATGAACTATAAAGTAGCTACTATCCCGCAATTTGATAGGGATTTAAAGCATCTTGCGAAAAAATACCGATCAATAAAGAAAGATATAGAAGTGCTGGAGGAATTATTGACGGCTAATCCCACGATGGGTGATGAGGTAATTAAGGGTTGCTATAAAATACGTATGGCCATTACGTCAAAGGGCAAAGGTAAAAGCGGAGGGGCAAGGGTGATAACCTATGTTTGGGTAAAGGAAACTACCGTGGTTTTGCTCACCATGTATGATAAAAGTGAAAAAGAGACTATTGATAATTCTATTATAAGAGGTCTGCTTAAAGAGATTGGCGGCTGATAGCACTATCAATAATTTTTTCGAATAAAAAATCATATATTAATCTAGTGGTATAATTATATATTGCATTATATCGATCTCCCAATTAAGCAAATAATAGTCCATTCTCCCCAGAATTCGTTAATTTCATACCATGATGACATGGGTTACCCAACCTATTTGATTCGTTAACAGTCTTCTAATATTGTTTAGTATTAATAACCAATATACTTGTCTATAGCTTTGGCATATACTACAGCGGGCCATGCCAGTGAGTTAGAACAACTCATTCAAGGGTGTATTCGCAATGAGCGAGGCGCGCAGGAGAAGCTATACCATCTATTCTACCCACGGATGATGGCGCTGGTGAGGAGATATATTGACCAGGAGATGCAGGCGGAAGAGGTATTGAACAACGGTTATTTAAGGGCGTTCCAGAAGATAAAGCAATATAACTTCCAGGGTTCTTTTGAAGGTTGGCTGAGGAAGATCATCTTCCACGCCGTGGCAGATTATGTGAAGCAGAATGCACGCTACTCAAAAAGTATAGTGCTTATAGAAAAAGATGAATATGTGCATAAGGACCACGCAGATAAGCTGTATTACGACCAGCTGCTGGAACTTGTGCAACTGTTGCCCGATGCAACGCGTACGGTATTTAATATGTATGTGATGGACGGGTTTACACACAAAGAGATAGGTAACCTGCTGGGCATAAGCGAAGGAACATCGAAATGGCATTTGTCGGAAGGCAGGAGAGTGTTGAAAGAACGGATTGAAAAATTAGGGCTGCACCTGAAGGCATAGTTT
>JABDHF010000010.1:0-61486 GCA_013285595.1 Bacteroidota bacterium | reverse complement strand
TCAGAGGTAGCAATAACATTGAAGTGAACATTTTTAAAATATAAAATTTATCCCAAAATGGATAAAGATTTGATAAGTATCGATGACCTTGTCAGGCAGCGGTTAGGGGGAGGCGAGGAGCAGGAGCGCTCCGGTGCCTGGCTTCAGATGCGTGACCTCTTAGACAAAGAAATGCCGCAGGAAAAGCGGGCCGGCTTCATTTACTGGCGCCGTATGATGGGCGCTGTGGGCGTGCTGCTGCTGATAGCCTCTATCGCGGTAGGCGGCTACGAGCTCAATGCAAGCCGTAATGGCAGCGCAGCTAATACTACTACAGATGTTGCGCTCCCTGCTGCATCTGCGCACACCACTATTACTGCTACGAAAAATGAAGTAAGCGATGCCCAAATATCATCGCAAGGTGTTGCTGATAACAATGAACCTAAGAAGCCATCTGCTAAGAAATTACTGGCGGCTAACGATAACCAGCATAAGAACGGACAAAATCATATAGCAGCCGCAAATACAACTGCACCGGCTGCAACTAATAACACAGAAGTAACAAACACTAAAACAGCGCATGCAGTTGCTGCTAACACAGATAAGAGCAGCAACGTGCCAGTTACTAAAACCACAGCTGCTAAGACCGCTGAAAGCAATGGCCCGGGTGAAAAAGCAGTAAAGGAAGAAGCAACTACTACGCCTGCACAAAACATAGCTAAGGCTGCACCTGCACATACAACTAAGTCAGCGCCAGCTACGCAAACTAAAGAAGTTGCTGCCGCTGATACTAAAGCGTCAACTGCACCGGTAAACAAGACAACAGTAACATCAGAAGTTAAAGTTGGCAAAACAGAAGAGCATAAAGCAGCCACAACTGGTGATGTAAAAGTGGCTACAGCCGCCGCCAATACTAAAGTAGCAAAGACTGCAGCACATAAAAACGTAACTAAACAAGCAACTGCCCCTAAAACCACAGGTAACGATGTGGCTGCGATAAACAAAGTAGTGAACGATAAAGCAACCGCCCCGAAACCAACTGCAACTAAAACAAAAGCTGCTAAAACTGAAAAGATGGAAGCGCTGGCATTAAGCAGTGCAGTAACATCGGCCAGCAGCCCTAAAATTGGAAAGGTTAACAAGGTGAAGGCGCCAACTGCACCGGTGACAACTACAGGCGTAGTAGCTGCTGGTAGCTCAGTAGCAGGCATCAATAAAAAAGCTACTGCTAAAGCTGCAACGGCGGGTAAAGTAGCTGCACCGAAAGCAACTGCTAAAAACGAGCCGGCGAAAAATGAGAAAGTAGCGGCTAAAACAACTGCATCTGCTGCAACACCCACAACGGTAACCAGTACCAATAACAATACGGTAGCAGCAAATATACCTGTTGCAGCAGCGCCGGTTGCGGCTAAAACAGTATCACCGGCTGATATGGCGGCAATGAAAGCTGCTTATGCGCTCAATACCAAAAAAGGTAAGAAGATCATCCAGAAGCTGGTATTGTATGAGCATCACATAAAAACAGACCCAAGCGACGACCAGCACAACCTGGACACTATATCTATAGAAACACTTACACAGGAGCTGGGTGAGAACAGCCCTTACCTGCCATGCCCTATACAATATGCAGCAAGGCAAACACCGGGTAACAACACACCGGGCAGCAACAATGGTTCTGGCAATGAAGTAGCGTCAGCTACCAGCGCGGGCAATGCACAAATACTGCCTGGCGCATCAGCCTCGGCAATTGGCAAGCCGGCTATGGGCGCTAATACCGCCTCAAAGCAGTCTGCAGGCGCTTCGGCTCTTGAAAATCTTAATTCAGCGTTCAATGATATCAAGTACAAGGTAAAAGGTGTGCAGTTTGCACCAGGACTTACTGCTGGTATCAACGGTACGTTCTTTGGTCCAAGCAGCTTTAAAGGCTTTGAGTTTGGCCTTACCGGCGACTTTATCTTTGGCAACGACTGGAGCTTTGTAACAGAGTTGAAGTATTTCCACCGTATCAACAATAGCTATACGCTCAACGATGATTACAGTCATTACACAGACAATGGCAACGGTACCTGGACCAAGCAGCAGATCTCTAATTCTTACGCGTTCTCTACCATACATAGCCTGGAAATGCCGCTGATAGTGCGCTACACCGCCGGTAAGTTCAACTTCTTTGTAGGTGGCAATATCGTTTATTCGTTCTCTATAAATGAAGGGGAAACCATACCGCAGCCTAATGGTAATGCTACTGTGGTGCCTGCAAAAGGTAATGACGAAACCGCTAAGCTCAATGCCTCAGATTTCAATTCGCGCTTCGGTTTCGGCTGTATATTCGGTGTGTCTTACAAAGTAGCGCCAAACGTAACGCTTGATATCCGCAACGTACAGACTGTATGGGACAATGCAAACTCAGCCGGGTCAAAATATATCTCTGACCAGGTATACAAGAGCCCATCACTACAGCTGTCATTGGGCTACAGGCTCGGCGGCCATAAGCAAAAAGATTAACCTACTTGCTTTATGTTTTAATAACAAACCCCGGAAGTGTGCGCTTCGGGGGTTTTTTGAGTTTAAGATATATTCTTGTGTAACCCTTAGGGCTATGTGCTCTATGTTCCTATGTGGTTAGTCCCGCAAACTTACTTTAACCACATAGGAACATAGAGCACATAGATGTCACATAGCTTATGTTGTGCTTTAGCCTATTAAGAATGCAGCGCAAAACTCATTCGCGTCATTAACCATTAACCATTAACCATTAACCATTAACCACTCCCATGGCTGCTTCCTTCATCTTCTTTGTGGTTTCCTCGCCCAGGTAGTTTTCTATCCACTTTTCTACCAGGTAAATGAGTGGGGTCAGCACCACAGCCATAGTAAATTTATAAGCATAGTTTACCAGCCCTATGGCTATCACCCGCTGGTAAGACCAGCCCTTGCCTATCTTAAAAGCAATGAACAGCACCACAAAGCTATCTACCAGCTGCGATACAATGGTAGACCCTGTGGAGCGCAGCCACACCTTCTTTTCGCCGGTCACCTTTTTTATTTTATGAAAGATATAAACGTCCACCAGCTGGCTGATGAGGAATGCTATAATGCTGCCCGCTATTATCCACATGCCCTGGCCAAAGATGTTGGAGAAGGCCGCCTGCATATCGGGCACGCCGCTATCTTTCTGGCTGCCCGTCCAGAAGTTGCTATCGGGCGGCACCTGTATGGCCAGGTAAAACATGAGGAAGGCGTAGCAGATGAGCCCTACCGCTATATACGATATCCGGCGTACTGCCTTTGGGCCGAAGTATTCGTTTACTATATCCGTCATTATAAACTCCAGCGGCCACAGCAGCACACCGCAGGTGAGGGTAAAGGTAAGGCCCTTTTCGCCCAGCAGTGTGAAGGGGTGCGGCGCCATGCTGAACACCCGCTCCAGCGAAAACAATTTGCCACCTATACACTCTGCTATCAGCGCATTGGCTACAAAGAAACAGGTGAGCAATACAAAGAGCTTCGTAGGCTTGTCGTTCAGTATCTTATGGATCATAAAAACAATTGAAAACGTTCTGCAAGATAGCTTATAAACTACTACGTCACCAATCATCAATACTCTCGTAACATCGCCTTTCCCTTTGGGCTCGGCCTGGAGCGGCTTTTTTTCACCACACAGGCATACACCATGCGCACTTTAACACTAACTTTACTTGGCTAAACAAAAATAATGGCGATAACCAAACATGTACTGCCTGTGGTAGTGGGCGCGATGGCTGGGATGATATTGATAACCCTGGGTAAAAGCGGCGTATATCTTAAATATCCGCCGCCGGCCGGTACAGATTTTTACGAAGCCGATTCGCTTGCCGTATATATGAAACTGCTGCCTGCGCCTGCCTTTGCTTTGTTCCTGGCAGACTATGTGGTCTGCTCGTTTATTGCGGGCATCATCTGTACTTTAATAGCACAGCGATCGTCGGTAGTTCCTGCCATTGCGGTGGGTATAACGTTAACATTGTCGGGAATGTATTATATATTTACTATGCCGCAACCGGTATGGTATTCACTGGCTAGTATGTTTGCTTTTTTACCTTTTGTATATTTAGGTTATTTGTCTGTCAGGAAAAAGCAATTAAATGCAGCCAGTGAAACTTTGGCATAGAAATAGCGTTACTTATTGAGTACCAAATTTGTTGTGGACCCAGGTCTGAAAATGTATAAAGCAGTACTTTCCATATTGTTGGCTATAGTTCTGGCCCCCGCGCATGCGCAGCGGGCTACAGATACCTTTAAGCTATACTTCGATCTGAATGTACCCACCCTCAGCCACGGCACCGAAAAGAAGATAGACCTGCTGGTGTATGACGATAAGATCATCAGTGGCAGCGGCATTATGATCATTGGCTATGCCGACTTCCTGGGCACCGAAGGCTATAACAAAAACCTCTCCATGGCCCGCGCCAAAAACGTAAAAGACTACCTGGTAAAATACGGCATAGCTGCTGCTGATATAAAGCTATGCGTAGGGGAGGGCGAGATACAGCGCCGCGGCATGACCGATAAAGACGGTATGCCTACCGACCGCCGCGTGGATATTGTAGTGAACAACCGCACAAGGAAAAAGGCGCCTGCAAAACAACCAGAGATAGTATACAACAAACCCAGGCCCCGGAAAGACACTGCCAGGCTAACAACTGCCAACTCGGTAGAAGAGCTGAAGAACCTGAAAACGGGATCTACATTCCTGCTGAAAAACGTGTACTTCCCGGCCGACAGGCACATCATAAATCCACAGTCTGCTGAGACCCTGGAAAAATTATATGTGGTGCTGCGCGATAACCCTACGCTCAAAATAAGTATAGAAGGCCATGTATGCTGCGTGAAAGATGCGCCCGATGCATTTGATGTAGACACCTACGAGCCCACACTATCTGTGAACAGGGCCAAGGCCATATACAATTACCTGGTAGATAAAGGCATAGACGCCAACCGCCTGAAATATGCTGGCTTTGGCCACCGCCGCCCCGTAGTAGTAGACGAACGAAATGAACAGGATGCCGAAAAGAACCGCCGTGTAGAGATACGGGTTACGGAAAACAGGTAGGCCCTATGCCGAATACCGATAACGGCTAAAGCCCATATGCGATCCCCGCTTCATTTCCCTTCGCTACCCCACTCCATCGTCCTTTGTTCATTGAGTGGTCGCGTATACTGCCGGCTATCAGCATACCAAGGCCGCCGGCAAACAATACGCCACCGGCCATCTCTAATCTATGCCCTTTGTTTTTCTCATCCTCGTCCACCGCATTTGCCTGGCTGTTATAATCAAACGCATTGATCAGCAGGCCGTACCGGGCCACAAAGCAGCCTATACCCATGGCACTGCCGCCAATGATAGTTAGCGCCCCCGGTCTTACCATGCTTCTATGCCCCGCAAAGGCTGATAGTGAATAGGCAAGCTCATTGGCAGCCTGGCCTGACGATGCAAAGGTTTGCCCATGCACATTTATACCTGCAAGGCAGATAAGCGCTATAAAGTAAATAGTATTTTTCATTAGTCTTGAAGTTTGCTGTCTTGAAACAAGATCTGACAACGCTACCTGATATGCTTCCTGGTGAAAAAGCCGGTGATCATAGAGCTATTGGTCCACACCAGGGAATATAAAAATGCCGCCGCAGTAATAATAACGATCTTCTTTTTTATTTCGCGTGTTATCCCGTAACGCTCCGCAACGGCCGGCTGCCATAAAAGGTAGCAAAACAACCCATGCATGAGTGTGGCGCCTACATAAAGGTATAAATTGCCCTGGTACGTGTAGAGGTTCATAAAGAACTGGTACGCCCCGCTTATCCGCGGCATAAGGAAAAGGAGGCTGAATGACAGCAGCAGTATCCATCCCCACTTGTTGCGCCTGAAGAATAATACGAACATTAGTGGGATCAGGGGCAGGTCGGCAAGCATTAGCAGCGTGTATGCATTAATGCTGCCATCGGTATACTTAAGAAAAAGCACCAGGTACCTGATGGTTAGATAAAGCGCATACACATACTGTATGATGATGGCCACAAGAAACACGTTGAACCACATCCTGGCATCAATTTTGCCTTTCTGTGTCTCATCGGCATAGGTAAAATCTATCAGGCCGCCTTCCGGCACATGTGCCTCTTGCCTGTTGTCTTCAGCACCTGCACTTTCCAGCTTTAGCGTATCTGCAGCCTCGTCAACTTCGGCCTCGGCCACACCTCTCCCCGCAAGTAGTTCCCTGGCTACTTCCACTGCCTCGGGCTGGTAAGCGCCGGGATGATTGATGATCTTTAAAAGTTCGGCGTTCTTATAGTTCTTATATTCTTTGTGAAAATCAAACTCCATAAATAGCTGCCTGGTTCAGGATAATAAATATACATAAGGGCGCACATATTACCGCATCAAGAATCACCGACCACCGTTCAAACTTTTTTCTTATTTTTAGAACGTTTCAAATAAGATCAAAGCACTTACAAAACATAGCAAATGGAATTTTCAGCAAAGCAGATAGCCGGCATATTAAACGGGCAGATAGAGGGCGATGAGAACGCTACCATCAGCAAACTGGCCAAGATAGAAGAGGGTGTGCCAGGTTCCATATCGTTCCTTGCCAACCCGCTGTATACGCACTTTCTGTATACTACCAGGGCATCGCTGGTGATCATTGCCAAAGACTATGTGCTTACCGGGCCGGTGACTACTACGCTGATACGGGTAGATAACCCGGGCAACGCCTTTGCCAAGCTGCTGGAAATGTATAACCAGGTAAAGCTTAATAAATCGGGCGTATCAAAACAGGCATACATTGCTGATAGCGCCAAGATGGGCAGCAATATATATGCAGGTGAGTTTGCCGTAGTTGCAGACAATGCTGTGATAGGCAACAACGTGAAGATATACCCGCAGGTATACGTGGGCGAGAATGTGACCATAGGCGATAACACTACCTTATTTGCCGGGGTAAAGATCTACTCAGATTGTGTGATAGGTAAGGATTGCATCATCCACTCAGGTACGGTAATAGGCAGCGATGGCTTCCGCTTTGCACCTGAGAACGAAGAGGGCAATAAGAAGATACCGCAGATAGGCAATGTGGTAATAGAAGACGATGTGGAGATAGGCGCCAACTGCGCCATAGACCGTGCTACGCTGGGCTCCACCATACTGCGCAAGGGTGTTAAGTTCGACAACCTGGTGCATATAGCCCACAATGTGGAAATAGGCGAGAACAGCTACCTGGCTGCTTGCAACGTGGTGGCAGGGTCTACGCGGGTGGGTAAGAATTGTATGTTTAGCGGGCAGGTGGGCCTTGTGGGCCATTTGCAGATAGCTGATAATACGATAGTGACCGCACAATCGGGCCTTTCTAAGAGCATCACCAAGCCCGGTGGTGTGTACATGGGTTCCCCGGCCTTTGATGCTAACAAATACCGAAAAGACTATATCCACTTCCGCAACCTGGATGAGCTGGCGCAGCGTATAGGCAAGCTGGAGAAAGAGAGCAAGAATGTCTGAACCGGAATTTATGGAATTAAGGAATTTTTAGAATTGGGTTCTTTGGGCGACTACTGAGGCGCTCTTTGCTCCATAGCGACCCCTTTAATCAAAACCCTTACAAATTGCTACTATTCATATTGCTACATATTAAAAACTGGGGAGGAGTTGGTATGTTTTACTTGCTCTGCTTTTTATACCGGTTGTTTGTACAACTGCTTTAGGAAAGGTACGTTGTTTGGATGGGAGTGGAAGCGGTTTGCCTTGTTTCCACAAGTCGAAAAAGACTTGATGGCTTGCAGGCACAAGTGCAAAACACTTGAGCTAATGCGGAGCCTATTTTTTTATTTATATGATTCCATTTAGCGCTCACTAAAAATAAATATTTTGTCTGAATTAATATGTATCTTTATGGTTCATACCAGAAGAAGCATCCAACTAGCCCCAAATAGTTCCTTTCCTTTTTTGGCTTTAATTAAGACAGGATAAACGAAACGATGAGTGTAGATGAAGCCGACGGGCGTGTAAGGCCGCTATTGCGATTATGGAAGGTTTATAAATCTTTTATTGAAGACCGTACCGCTGGAAACGGGGGAAATGACCGCGCCAAAGATATTTCGTACTGGCAGGAACAGCTTTTTACGCATTTAATTATCTACTCATTCCCGGTATGCCTTATTGCTTTATTGCCAGGCATGTACTTATGGATCCAAAACGGGCATTTAGGTATCGCACTATTCGAATTGCTCGTTGCCTGCGCTACTCTTTCCATTGCGGTCAATACAAAAATTCGCTTGCTACATAGGAAAATATTTGTGGTTCTTATGTTCTATTGCATAGCCATATTGCTTATTGCTTTTTTAGGCTCCATGGGGCCTGGGAGCATGTATCTGCTGGCCATCGGTATTTTTGTTCCACTTATTTTACCCCTCTACATGGCATACTGGAGTATTGCCATCAATCTTTTGATCTGTATCGGGTTTGGGGCGATCATTCATTTCAGGCTGCTCGATATTCCCATCATTAACCAGTATGGCCTTGATACCTTTATCGGGGTCTTCACAAACTCCATCTTTCTGAACCTGGTTTGCGTATTCCTTATCAGCAATATCCTCAATGGCCTGGAAAATGCACTTTTAAGTGGATTGTTCCTGCAAAAGGAATTGCAGAAAGAAGGAGCTGAAAAAATATTGAGCAATGAGCGGCTGAAGGAATCGGAAGAGCACTATACAAGGCTGTTCTTTTTAAGCCCGTTGCCCATGTGGGTCTTAGATGGCACAACCTTACAATTCCTGCAGGTCAACGAGTCGGCAATTAGAAATTATGGGTACACCAATGACGAATTTCTTACCATGACTGTAAAGGATATTAAAGTGGAAGAGGAGCTGGAGTATGTTGAAGACGATATAGATAGAAGCATTAAAAATGGTGCGCCGGTAAGTATTTTTGCAAAACACATCAGGAAGAACAAAGAACAATTTTATGCAGAAGTGATATTCAACGCTATTCCCTTCAGAGGCAAATCAGGGGTACTGGTAATAGCCGATGATATAAGCGCCCAGGTGGATTATATAAAGGCGATAGAGATCCAAAATGAAAAGCTACGGGAAATAGCATGGATACAATCTCATAAGGTAAGAAGCCCATTAGCAACCATATTAGGGCTGGCAGATCTACTAAGCGAAGACCTGCCGGACACTGAATTTAAAGAAGCATTACATGGCCTGCGCCTGACGGCACAAAAACTGGACCTGGTGATCAGAGAAACGTCGGATAACGCATCGATTTATGATGTCAGCGATGCCTATCCCACGCATATTAAAAAGCTGTTCCCTGATCAATTTAATATAGCTTATAGAAGTTATTGAGGCTGTCAATATCCTGATCTCCCCGCATTGGCGTAAGTGTTTGCATTTACTGACCGGAAAGATGTATTTACCAATAGCAGCGAAAAACAACGGAGGCATTATTCCTGATTTTAAACGAAATTTGCCCCGTGCTACGCCACACAGGCCAAAATAGAACCTTTAAACATAATTTACGCTTAGCAATATTACTTTGCCTAAATGCTGGTTTTATAAACGCCGCAGGTTTTATCGCTTTTAATGTTTTAACGACCAACGTTACCGGGCACGCGGCACTATTAGCCGTGGGGATCGCCAGTTCCAATTTCCATTCAGTGAGGACTGTGGCTTTGTGGTTGCTGTTATTTCTTGCCGGGGCGTTCTCTTCGGGCTTAATCATCTCAAAAGTAGGCCGGGAAAAAGCGTCGGCCTACAGCTTGCCCATCTTAATTATTATTGTTGTGATACTATCTGTGGCTATGTTTGGCCATGTTTATGATCACAGGCCAATTGAAACGGAGTACTTTGCGGGCAGCTTGCTTTTTGCAATGGGGATGCAAAATGCACTGGTATCGATGGTTTCAGGTTCTGTGGTAAGAACAACGCACCTCACAGGTATTGTTACTGACTTAGGAATAGATCTGTCTGCCCTCATCACAAACCGAAAAAACATGCCTGCCTATATGAGCAACAGGATCATATTAAGGGTCACGATCATCGTATCTTTTTTGCTTGGGGGGATAATCGGCGGGGTGATGTTCATGAGTTCAGGCTTTCACGCTTTTTTTGTCCCTGCCTGCCTTTCGGCAACAGCCTTGTTCTACGATTATTTTCGCATCAAATTCCTTCGCATATTGCGTAAATAGCATGGAAGTAAAAATGTGTAGGATCAAGCCCTTACCAGCTTACCCTTGTTCTCCATGTCTTTAAAGCCTATCATGCGGCCCAGGTCGTCGTCCCACACTTTAAGGCGCAGGCAGGCGACGATATCGGTAGGCATTAAAGTGGTTTTCTTAGCCTTTTGCAGTTCGGGTATTGCAGCCATAGCTTCGGGCAGCCGGTAAAAAGGTATCTTGGAATTAAGATGATGTATGTGGTGAAAACCAATGTTGGCAGTAACCCAGCGCATCACCGGGTTCAGCTCCATAAAGCTCGATGATTCCAGCGCTGCATCTGTATAAGTCCACTCTACGTTCTTTTTAAAAGTAGCCCCAGGAAAGTTGTGCTGCGCATAAAACAGGTAAGCGCCCAGCATGTGCGACAGGAAAAACGGCAGAAAAAACGCCAGGAACATAGTTAACCACCCGAAGTGAACTACCAGGAAAGCTGCAATAGAAAAATGGATAACCAGTACCACTGCAGAATCCCAGTGGCGGCGCGGGCTGCTGAGGAACGACTGCACACACATGCCATACATGAAGGTGGTGAAGTAAGCGAAGAACATATTAACAGGATGCCTTACTGCGAGGTAAGCAAAACGCTCGCCCTTGCTTGCTTCCATAAATTTCTGGCGCGTCATGATAGGGAAAGAGCCTATGCTGGCGCTAAACAACTTTGCATTGTGGTTATGATGATGATCGTGCGACCGCTTCCAGATATTGGGCGGGGTGATCATGTAGGCACCGAAAACGGTGAAAATAACATTGGCAAGCCACGACTTACGCAGTATGGTGTGGTGCTGATAATCGTGAAAGATGATGAAGAACCTGGACAGCAAAGCGGCCGTACAAATGCTGCACCCTATCCTTAGGAATATATTTTGAATATAGATAGCGCCGAATATAGACGCGACCAATAAAATGAATGTTGTCAACATGTGGTACCAGCTCTTCCAACGTATCTCTTTTGCAAAAGGCTTCGTTGCAAGAATCAGTTCTTTTCCTGTAAGCATAACGCGAAATTAAGCAACATTCATAAATAATTATAACAGAGTGATTAGGATAATGTGTTAAATATCGTTTAGTGATAAAATAATGACAATATAAACATAGGGATGACGGTTCTCTGACACTGCAAAATTACCAGTCGTTGCGCAGTAATATGGCCCTTGCCCCAAAGTAATAAACAGCACACCAGCCTGTAGCCACCAGTGCATAAGTAGTCATAGATATGGTGCTTTCCCCACCCAGTATTGACTTTGCCATTTGCATGAGCGGGAAAGGCAGCAGCTCGTCGCTGGCCTGCAGCGGCATCAGGTTGCCCACCGGCATATCGGAATAATGATTGATGGTGCCTTTTACAATATTCTCAATGATCAATGAGTATAGCAGGAACAACCCGATAGCAAGGCCGCTTTTGCGGATCCATATTGCCAGGAAGAGCCCGAAGCCCAGGTAATTGAGCGACAGGATGAAAAAGTAGCCTACCTGCTGGATCTCAGAGAATAAGCCACTGAACGACCCTGAATAGCCACTGCCAAACACCATACCCAGTATAAACAGGTATACCGTAGCAGCTACGCTCAGCAATACCACCAGCATTACCTTGGCATGAAAGAACTGCATGCGGTCCCAGCCGTCTATTACGTTTTGCCGGTTGGTGCGGAAGGTGTATTCGTTGGTAGTGAGTATGATCACCAATATACTGATGAACATGATAAAGATGCTGCCCCAGAAACCCATATTGCCCCACACCTGCGGAAAAGAGTAAGCTGTGCTCAGGAAGTTGACCCCGCCCTTGCCGCCTAATTTTATAAACCCGCTGGCCACCTCATAATTCCACAATGGCAGCAGTAACAGGAATAGCCCTGCCAGCACCCAGAAGGTACGGTAGCGCTTTATCTTAAGCCATTCTATTGAAAGTAGTTTCATACCCCAAACCCCTAAAGGGGCTTTCTCTTATTTTGTACTCGTTTTTATAATTATTCAAATACCAAACTCCATTTTCAAATTTTCAAATCACCTCCGTTTTCAAATTAAACAGTTAATTCCATAAACTTTGTTTCCAGGCTTTTCTTTTTCAGCAGCAGGTGCGATAGTGTGATGCCCTTGCTGATGCAGTACTGATTTACCTGCATGGTGGTTACATTGTCGTCGCAGGTGAGCTGCAGCGTGCCTTCTGTGAGCCTTACTTTTTTCACGCCGGGCATCTGCTGCATAGCTTGTTCCAGTGCTGCCATGTCTGCGGCCCTTACTTCTACCTGGTCTTCGCTACGCAATACTTCGTTTACCGGGCCTTGCAGCAGCAGATCGCCCTTCTTCAGTATGGCTACGTGGGTGCATACTTTCTCTATCTCATCGAGCAAATGGCTGGCAATGATAATGGTGATGCCCGCCTTGTTCATAGCGCGTATCAGCTCGCGTATCTCGGCTATGCCTGCGGGGTCCAGCCCATTGGTAGGCTCATCCAGCACCAATACTTTTGGCCCGCCCAGCCGCGCCGCACCTATAGCCAGCCGCTGCTTCATGCCCAGCGAAAAGGTCTGAAATTTACTATCCCTCCGCTCGTAGAGGCCTACTTGCTGCAGCACCCTTGTGCGGTCGCCGAGGCCGCTTTCCCTTATGGCGGCAGTTATCTCCAGGTTGTCGAATGCAGAGAGATAATGATAGAAATTGGGGGTTTCCAGCAGCGAGCCTATACGCTTACGCGCCTCATTGGGCTGCATACCGCCAAACCAGCTGTAGGTGCCACCATTGGCCACCAGCACATCGAGTATAATGCCGAGCAGCGTGGTTTTGCCACTGCCGTTGGGGCCCAGCACGCCAAATACACTACCCTCCGGCACATCGAACGATACACCCTTGAGCGCCTGTATAGGCCCGTAAGATTTTGAAATGTTCTGTATGGAAAGTACCGATGGCAAGCGTGTGTGTTGGTGGTATAAAACTAAACAAATAAACGAGGATTGTTAACTACACATACAGGTCGCGCTGCAATTCTTTGCCGGGCGTTACTGCATATTGGTCCAGGTCTGTGATGCCTGCTGTTTTCAGCACCTGCTCATCGAGGAAGAGGTTGCCGGTGCATTCCTTCGCCGGTTGCTGTAGTATATAAAATGCAGTGTCGGCCAGTATCTCCGGCCTGCGGCTCATGTTCATCAGCAGTTCACCTCCCAATATATTTTTTACTGCCGATGTGGCTATAGTGGTTACCGGCCACATAGAATTTGCTGCTATGCCATACTTCTTAAACTCGCCCGACCAGCCCAGCGTCATCATGCTCATGTTGTACTTGCTGATGGTGTAGCCCACAAATGGCGAGAGCCACTTAGGGTCCATATCCAGGGGAGGAGAGAGGGTAAGTATATGCGGGTTATCTGCTTTGCGCAAAAAAGGCACGCAGTGCTTGGTGACCAGGAAGGTGCCACGCACATTTATAGCATGTACCAGGTCAAAGCGTTTGGTCTCTGTTTGCTCTGTATTGCTGAGGGCTATGGCCGATGCGTTGTTCACCAGTATATCTATACCGCCAAATACGCTTATTGCCTGCTGCACGGCTGCCAGTATCTGCTCTTCATCGCGTATGTCGCACTGCACTGCCAGGCCTTTGCCGCCTGCTTCGTTTACTTTCTGTGCTACGCTATGTATGGTGCCACCCAGGCGCGGGTCTTCTGTTATAGATTTGGCTACCACTACTATATTAGCGCCTTCGCTGGCCAGTTTCAATGCTATAGCCTCGCCTATTCCCCTGCTGGCGCCGGTAATAAAAGCGGTTTTCCCTTTAAAAAGCATAAGTGTCGTCTTAGTTATACCGAAGATAAGGAATTAGGAACGATGGCAAAATAAACTCCACCATCTGACTTGTTCTTTTCCATTTTTTCTGCGTCATAAAAGCTTTAAATATTTCAATATTCTCAGTTTTTCTTCCTTGAAAAAAAGAAAAATAACTGCGCCATATAGTGGAGTTTATTTTGCTAACGTTCCTTAGCCATCTACCATAGCGAAGTGCATGGGTTCTTTATTGCCGGTCCAGCTTTGTCCGCAGAAGACACCGTTCCTGGCCATTAATTTTATAAAGTCTTCACTCCATGCACCCTGGCTGCCCATGGGGTTATCTATAGGGTTCAGGTCTATGGCCGCTCCCCAGCTATGTGTAGATAATACGGGGCTATCGGGTAGTTGTATCAATTCGTGGCAACGGTGGAATGTTTTGATCTCCGTATATAAGCCTGTTTTCTCCAGTGCGAAAAATGCATCCTGTAGTTGTGGCCAGAAGTGCTTGTGTATCTTCATCTCTTTAACCGGGAACCAGGGATGCAGCTGCTGCACCTTCCAGCTGATGATCCATTTGTTTTCCCAACCCGGAAGCCGCGGGTCGTCGTAGCGGGCATAGAGCGTAAACTGCGCTTTGCCCGAAAATTCTGCCGGTAATGTTAAGTTAGCCGTTGCCATACGATCAGTCGTTAATCCACTGCTAAGGTAGGAAGATCGCAGGGGCTTAACCCGGTATTTAACAATACCTTATGCCTTGCATTTTATACGATGCGGATCTTTTATTTTGTCAAAATGCGCTGCCGGAGCGCTTCGTAGAGGATCATGCCGGCAGCCACCGACACATTAAGCGAATCGAAATTAGTAACCATGGGTATGCGTATCAGCTGGTCGGCTCGCTTTAGTACATCTTTGCTGATACCGGTATCTTCAGCGCCCATTACTATGGCCGATGGTATGGTAAGGTCGCTCTCGTACACAGGTACGCTGCCCTTCATTTGGGTGCCCAGTATCTGTATGCCATTAAGCCGCAGCACATCCATAGCCTGCGACACAGAAGGTATACGGCACAGCAATATTTTGCGCAATGCCCCCGCCGATGTTTTGATCGCATCTTCGGTGAGCGATGCTGCGTGAGAGGTAGGCAGTATTATGCCCTGCGCACCACAGCAGAGCGCGCTGCGGGCTATGGCGCCCACATTACGCACATCGGTAATACCATCCAGCAGCAGGAACAATGGCACTTCGCCCTTCTCCACCACATACGATATGCCAGCCTGCAGCTCCACATAGTTCAGCAGCGATGTCCATGCCACTATGCCCTGGTGCTGCACCTTGGTCAGGTAGTCGAGCTTCTCTACCGGCACCTGGCTCACGGGTATGTTTTGCGCCCGTGCTATTTGCTTTATAGTGTTGATATCGGCACCAGTAGCGGTGCGCAGCAAAAAGATCTTCTCTATAGCCACACCCTGCTCCAGTGCCTCAAGCACAGGCTTCCGGCCAACAAGCAATGGTAATGAGCGCACAGGTTTCATAGGCCAAACGTACGATAAAAATGGTTAAAGGGATAATAGGTTAAAGAGTTAAAAAGTTGATAAGAATTACAACGATTAAATTTATAGTTTAGCAGTAAACATTATTTATGAAAAATCTTCTTGTCGCAATAATAGGTATACTTGCTTTCACTTCCTGCGGCAATACGGTTGCTGAGTTAAAAGATATGAATGAGCTGCGGAAAAACATTGAGCATCAGTTCAAATTCAAGGAAGTGAATCTCAAAGTAGCTAATGGCAAATCGCTGGAGGTTACGGTGATCAATTCGCCTTACAACGACTCATCTGACTATGTGAAACAAGACCTGGCAGATGCAATAGGGACAGTATGCAGCCCGTATATGCACAAAGCAAATCTTACAGAGGGAACCGTATCATTCTCCCACAATGATAATGTAGGGCTTGCCAATGTGGCCGTAAGCCATGGATTCCCAATGCATCTTTAAGTTAAAGGTTAAAAGTGAAAACCTAAAAGTGACAAGCGAAACACCCTCACTTTTAGGCTTTGACTTTTGACTTAAAAAAAGAAAACCAAAAAGCATGGTGATCAAACACCCACTTTTTGGTTTTCACTTTTAACCTTTAACTTAGATTAAGCCATATTATGAAACACATGCTGCACGTCATCATCAGACTCCAGGCGCTCTATCAGTTTAAATACTTCTTCAGACTGCTCTTCGCTTACTTCTATTGTATTTGAGGGTATCCACTCTAATTCAGAGGAGATGACCGTTATCTTTTTCTCTTCGAGCGCTTTTTGCATATTGCCAAAGTCGGTGAAACCGCATCTTACAATTATGTTCCCATCACTGTCTTCTCCTACTTCTTCCAGTCCGTAGTCTATCAGCTCCAGTTCCAGGTCATCCATGTTAAGGCCCTCCGGTTTCAGCTTAAACATACCAAGATGCTTGAAAAGAAAACTTACCGAGCCGCTATTGCCAGGTGTGCCCCCGCCCTTATTGAAATGGGAGCGCACATTGGCTACTGTACGTGTAGTATTATCCGTAGCCGTAACCACCAGCAATGCAATGCCATGAGGCGCATAACCCTCATACAGCACCTCGTCGTAGTTACTGGTGTCTTTGCCCATCGCGTTCTTAATAGCCGCCTCAATACGGTCTTTGGGCATATTGAACGACTTGGCATTCTGCATTACCCGGCGCAGCATAGGGTTTGTATCCGGCTCAGGGCCACCCTTTTTTACTGCTATAGCTATTTCTTTACCTACGCGGCTAAATTGCTTCGCCATGCGGTCGTACCGCGCAAACATCGACGACTTCCGGACTTCAAATATCCTACCCATATACTTTTATCAGGTTTATTTTCTATTGAGGGCGCAAAAATAGCAATTGTTTTTTAGACAAGCATATAAATACAAAAAACACTTTAATTCACAACACTTGTCCTCGTTTGCAAGGAGGATCCACGGCGGCGCGTTTGCAACGCGTGTTACATAGATAATTATATAAATATTATATCTCCGTAGTGGTAAGATTTCAATGGATCACATCGCGGTAGTAGTTAATGTCGTAGCGGTTTGCACGGGCTTTGGGGTCCTGGTCAGATGCTGCGCCTGTGCCGTGGCAGCAGTTGCAGGGTATATCGCGGTATAGGGTATAAAACACTTCTCCGTAGTGCCCGTGGGCGTAGCCAATATCGTTGTGCTGAGATGCGTTGACTATGGTGCCGCGGCCATGGCAGCACGAGCAGGTGCCGTAGTGGCCTGCGCCGGCAGGGGGCTGGGGAGGTATTACCGGTTTACCATCAACAAACGGTATGGCCCTGCCCGAGGGTGAATAAATGGTGCCATTGTACTCGCGGCCGCCGGTAAGATAGGTGCCTACATACTTTGCTCCTGTATTGTAAGTGTAAGTGCCACTCAGTTCATCATTTGCCAGGAATGTACCTTCAAATTTATCACCGTTTGCAAACAAAAAGGTGCCCTTGCCGCTACGCTGGCGATCTTTAAAGTTGCCGGTATATTCGTTGCCCGACGGAAACCGGTAGGTGCCAAAACCATTAATGCAATTACCACTTTTGCAGCCGGGGTCTTGCGGGTCCAGCGGCTTGTAGTCGGCCGTATCTACGTGCTGCAGGGCTACAACCTGCTTTTTGCCGGCTACGTAATGCACGTGGGAGTGTTTGCCGCCTGTGGTTGTTTCCTCGCCATCTCCATCCTCCAGCCCGGCTTTGAAATTGCCGGTGTAGGTATAATCGTCGTACTTCATCACTCCGTGCCCTTCGGGCTTGCCATCTTTAAAAGTACCGGTGTAGGTACACCACCCAAAATTAAACGTGCCTGTGCCGTTGATACAGTTGCCGGCCTGGCACTGCGCATGCAGCGTATGCGATGCGCACAATATGATCAGGAGCAGAATGTGTTTCATATACAACGTTTATTTTGCAGCCAGTTCTTTTGCTTTTGCATCATCGGCATCGGCCTGCGCAGTTTTGCCATTCATGCGGTAAATGGATGCGCGGGTTGTGTAGAGCAGATAATAGGCCGGCGATAGCGCAATGCCTGCTGTGGCTGCCGCTATGCCTTCTTCAGCCTTGCCGGCATTACTCAGCGCTATCGCTTTCCACATATATCCTTCGCCGTCTTTTGGCGCCAGCGCTATTGCCTTTTCGGCTGCTGCCAGCGCTTCGGGATAGTGATCGGCAGCGCTCTGGGCGCGGCTCAGCTCATTGTAGAAGTCGGCACGCCCGGCATCAATGGCCAATGCCTTATTGATGGCTACGAGGGCCTTTGCACTTTGCTGTGTTGTGGTATACAACCGTGCCAGCTGGCAGTAGGTGTTGGGGTAATTAGGGCTTAGCGAGATGGCAGTATTGAAATCTGTAGTGGCACCCGCGGTATTGTTCTGCGCTGCATAGATCTCGCCGCGATGAAAAATGGCGAGATAGTCCTTGGGGTTCAGGTCTATGGCCTTGTTATAGTCGGCCAGTGCTTCTGCACTCTTGCCGCTATTGGCATAGGCCACACCGCGAAATGAGTAACCGCCGGCATCGCCGGGCACAAGGCTTATGTATTTGTCGTAGTCTTTAATTGCCAGCGCATAGCGCCCCAGCTCGCTAAACACCTTGCCGCGCCCCAGGTATGGGTCGGCGTTGGCAGCATTCGCAGCAATGCCCTGGCTGTAGGCAGTGAGCGCGCCCTGCATATCTCCCTTAGCCTGCAGCGCTTCGCCTTTTATGTAAAGCAGGCCCGCATCGGGTGTGTTTTTCCCATTATAATCATCTACCAGCTTTATCACCTCGGCATACTTGCCCAGCTGGTAACCGGCCTTTGACTGCATACTCACAAAAGGTATCTCGCCATGAGACGCAGTAACCCCCTTGCCGGCCACTGCATAAGCTTCTGCATACTTGCTGCTATTGTAGTAAAGAATGCTAAGGGCATTGATGCTGTACAGGTCGGCTGCATTTTCTGCCAGCGCTTTTTTAAATAGCGGGATGGCTTCTTCGGGCTTGCCCGCCTTAAACATATCAGTAGCCTGCTGCTGGGTGGCCGTAAGGTGCGGCTGGGCCACAGCTAACGAAATGGTGCAGGTGGCAATAACCGTAAACAGGAAATTCTTCATGATCTTATCTTAGCTTATACAATAATAGTGTACGGGGCAATCAACAACTTTAGTAATCATACAGGGCTACCTCAGATGTGGTGTAGCCGCTTCCGTTTACGCGCAGATCATCAGCAGTGCCTACGTATTCGGGGTTGCTTTGTGCCATCCATCCATTATTAGAAATGCGGTGCAGCGCTTCACTTTTCATCTCCTCAAGCGTGTGCTTTGCAAGATCAGCAGTCACTTTCGACAGTACTTTGAACTGTTTGCCGCCCTGGGAGCACGAGGTAAAAAAGCAATACACCTTGTAGTCGTGGGTTTTAGCGCCTGCCTGTGCCGTAGTTTTATGTATGGCAAATATACCGTAGTCGAGCATGCTACCACCACCCGATGATGATGATGATGATGACGTTGTTGTTGAAGACGACGATGCTTTTGCGGGGGGCGGGGTGGAAGCAGTTGTGGCTGCTGCACTACTGCCATTGGGCGTTATGATGCCATTCTCGTAACGGCCTGTGCGAACCGTGCCAGATCCGATGTCTGTAGAACTGCCATTATCAAAATGAAAATTATCTGTCCAGCTATCGCTGGCATTGAAGCAAAGGTGCGGAATATAATAGGTGCCTTTGCCCGAAAGCTGGTCGTTGGCAAAATTTCCTTTCCACACCATTTGCGTGTCCAGGATACCGCCGCTCATGGTAAAGGAAATAAAAACGCCCGGGCCGTTAAGCTTATCGTTTGTAACCCTGCCAATGCGTACGTCTTTGGCATACACCCTGTTCTCTGAATGCAAAATATGGTATGCGGTAAAGATGCCGCTATCAGCCTTTACCCCGCCATTCCACATGCCTGTAAATGCGGTTTCTTTCCCTTCAAATGTACCCATACCCTGGGGCTTTCCGGCAGCCCAGCCACCTTCGTAAGTGCTGCTGTCTGCATAAAGCATTCTACCTTGTCCCGTTTTGCAATTGCCCGACAGGCATTTCCCGTTCTGCGCCCACACATTGGCCGACAGACAAGCGAGCAATACTAAAAATGAATAGAATCTCATATGTTTTAAATTATTTCGTTTAATGGATACATGCAGCGCCAAACCCTGGATACACTACCAAAATGTAAAGGTATACCCCAATCCACGCGTCTTATATACCGTGTATAGGGTATTTTATACCGATAAACCTGGCAAATGACCGCCCGCATGGAACAACATTGTGATCCAGGCAAGATAAATATCTCACAAACTACTTACGACCTTGTGAAGGATAAGTTTACCTGTGAGTATAGAGGGGAAATAGAAGCAAAGGGTGAGGGGATGATGATGATCGCTCGGCCAGGCTGCCGAGCTCTCCGGCCTTTCCAAAATAGCTTTTGCCGAAATTTTAGGTGATTATAACGTTCCTCTAATCTGTATCCGACATATTACAAGATGCCGCAAGAATATAACATTGTAATAGCAGATATTAAGTTGTTCAACAGGATAGTCACTTTTGTATCAGACGTATTTTAATAAGATAAGTAGAGCAATATTATATATTTGAAAATTCCTCTTTTTTACTCCAGTCAATTCTCTTTATCCTCGGTTTGTCGCTTAAATTATCTAGCCAAGCTCCGACTTCAGATGAGCCAAAGCCAGTTGAAAAGTCATCTACAAAAGTAACTTTGTTATCTATCTTATCTTTCAATATGCTTTTTTCAGCTAATTCAAAAATTACAGTTGTTTTACCAATACTCGATTTAAAATTAGCAAGATTACTACCAGTTATGTAGTTTACTAATAACACCTTGCCATTGTCTTTTTTAATTATAGCGTTGGGCTTTACATGGCGTGTTGTTAAATCGAAATAAACATTAGTCTCAAATTTCCCTACAAATAAATCAGACAAAAAAACGTTCGCTGTTCTGCTGAATAAGTCGTAGGTTTTTCTTTCAACTTCATATTCAACCTCAGACAGACTAACAATGGAAGATATGAAATTTGCCATGTCAAGGATTAGAGACGGGACTGCAATTTGCTTGTCTGTTTTTTTATAGAAAAATGACACTCTTGTAAGATTAGAAGTTTCCCTTACCTGAAAATTATCTAAGTAATGTAAGATGATTTTAGCATAACAATCTATATTTCGATCAAAAGGGCTGCCATAGCTTCCATCAGCAACCCACCCGCCATCAGATACTATAAAATCATCCCCTCTTTGAGTAACAAATACTGACACAAATTTATGAGAAGTAGTTGCAAAAGGAGTAATTATCTCTAAAGAATTTTCTCGTTCTTTAAAGCTCCATAAGCCACCGAAAGAGCTTACAACATCGATATATATCTTATCAAAAATCATGCGAAATTCACGCCTTTATTTGGATCATTATTTTCGGTCTCAAATTGAAATGTCCCTGGCATTATACTTATTCCAGGAAAATCGTCATCATTTAGTCTAATGTTTGATTCATGGCAAAAATGAATGACACATAGGCTTATATCTTCGAGAGCTATTCTTTCCTGTTCATTCAAAAGCTTGTCTGTTTTATATGCGATTAATAACCCGTTTTCATTAAACCGATGAAAGTGTGGGGTAGTAATTTGCTGTTCAGATAACGGAATGCTATCATCATAGTTTCTATGAGTTTCTCCATCACTATCAAATCTGAAAAATGGCACTTCGGAAAGTGATCTACACCTCAATTTAAAATTAAAATATTTATAATTGTCAACTCTAACTTCTGCAATTAGCGTTATTGCATCAGTAAGAGAAGAGTGCTTAACGTTTACATCTCTATTGGTTAAGAAATTTTTATTATTCCCTTTTTTTTCTGTAATATTTATTACTTGTTCAAATACTGACTTTCTACCTGTCAGTAATGTGGTATAGTCTGCATATTTGTCCCTAATTTCAGTGATAATTATTTTAGGCATTAGTTTAAGCCAAATTTAATAGACTGTAATACTATGCAAAAAACAGTTGTTAAACAATATGGTATTTCTATTGTAATTTATACATATAGTGTCATTTGTGAAACCCACTAATTCTCTCAACAAAATTACGAATGTAGATTCTAAGCAGGCAGAGATAATCGAATTTAGTATTGCATGTATGATCGAAGAAAGAAAAGTATTCATTACGGTTTATAATTGAATACTTAGGTTCTATTTCATAACGGGTATCACAGACAAATTATAATATCTCGCTGCTAATTACTTGAGTTAACTTTATGATATTAAAATAATAATATATATAAAAAATAAATCGTATAGCAAATGAAAAATATACCATACTCCTCCCCAAAAAGCACCCTCAAACCCTTGCCAGCAGCACATCGGCCAAATGAACGGTCTATAAAATAGGGGCAGGAACCGAAACACATCTAAAACCTCACCATAATATAAAACACAATAGGCGAGCTAAAAGTACCCTGCGATATGGTTGGCTTTGAGGTCGTCTCGGTAGTAGTGGTCACACTGCCGCCGAAGCCGCCGCCAAACTGTGTGGTAGTAACATCGAGCGTGGTGTTCTGGGTGCCGGTTACGTAGTAGAAGCTGGCTTCGGTGCCTATCAGCACTTTATCGGTCAGGTGATACCTGAGCCAGCACATGGGGCCGCCGCCGTAGCTGTTGGTGGCTGTTTTGGTAGCGGTGGTTACGGTGTCGCCTTGCTTTATGGTAGTGCTGGTGTTATCATTATTGCTGTTAAATACCGCATCCAGTCCCACACCGGCGCTCCATTTGTCCGATAGTATAAACCGCTTTTCCACGCCCAGCCTTACCGCCAGGTCGTTCAGCTTGGTAGAGTTGGCAGTAATGCCATCGTCAGACGATGTGGAGGTATAGTTATACCCCAGTCCCAGCCTCAGTCCCCAGCCCGTTTTCTTCGAGTTAATGGAGTATACCACCAGGTAAGGGTTTACCGGGGTGGTAGAAGTATTGTTATTAAAGTTGAACACTTGCTTTATAAGCCCATTCAGTTGCACGCCCAGGTACTGGTCGCATTGCTTGTCTTTTTTTGCAGTAGTAGCGGTCATATCGGCCTGTGCAAAGCAGGCATTTACCAGCCCCGCAACCAGGGCTATACAAAGAAGTGTTTTCTTCATGCTAGTTATTTACTTTAAAGGGGTTTGAGAATTTAGGATCAGAGATCATCTGGTAGTCTGTGAGCTTATTCAGGAAGGCGATGATGGCTTTCTTTTCTGCATCAGTTATGTTCATCTGCCGTGCATGGCCTTTGTTATCTTTTAGCAGCGTATCCAGGTTAGGGCTGTCTTGTATGTTATGGCTGTAGTGCTCCAGCACCTCATCCAGTGTCTTATACCGGCCATCGTGCATGTAGGGTGCGGTCAGCGCCACATTGTGCAGGTTGGGCACCCGGAAGGTGCCATTATCGCTGCTAAGCCCGGTCAGTGTGCCGCGGCCCATATCGGTATAAGAGTTGTTCAGCCCTATATCCAGGAAGCTGAAGCCATTGCCGCCATAGCTGCCGCCACCTAAGAAAACACCGCCCTGGCCACCATTATGGCATTGGCCGCAGTTGTACTTGGTGTCAAACAGCATTTTGCCCTGAATCTCCTGTGCCGTAAGTGCAGAAGTGTTACCACGGTTAAACTGGTCGAGGCGGCTGTTGCCGGTTTTAATAGCGTTGATGAATGTGCCTATAGCCGAAGAAATGCGGTCCATAGTGACCATATTATTACCAAAGGCCTCTAAAAACAGCGTGTTGTAATAACCAAGGTTGCCCAGCTTTTGCGGCAGTGTATTGGCATCTTCTATGCCCATTTCCACATGGTTGGTCAGTGGCCTCAGCGAAAGGTTGTTCACACTGTTTTCCCTGCCATCCCAAAACAGGCTGCCACTGCCGGCAAGGTCATTGATAGGCCGCGAATTTCTTTTGGTCAGCTTACCCTCATAGCCTGTGCTGAAAGCCACATTATCAGAAAAGCCGATAGACTGCTTGTGGCAGCTGCCGCAAGACACTGCATTGTTGAGTGACAAATGCTGATCGTAGAATAGCACCCTGCCCAGCGTAGCTACCTTGTTCAGGCTATCTACTGAAGATGCAAAACTTCCGCCATCGTAGTAAACAGCTGTAGTGGCCGGTAATTGCAAAGTTGCGCCTTTCAGCGGCTGGGTACTGGTACTTTTTTTGCACGAATAAGCCGCTACCACCAGGGTTATTACAGAAAGCACGGCAATGTATCTCTTTTTCATAGGGCAAGATTTCAAAAAGTGAACAAACGTTAACCGGTATTGTTTTTATAAAAATACACCTTTTTTATAATTTAGCATATGTTTTTCTCTACAGCTTCGGCACATACACTACATATTTTTCTTCAAACGCCGGCTCTGGGAAAATATTGTTCACACTCCAGGCCTGCGTTATCCTTTTTAGGCCTGATGCAAATATCTCCTCTTTCAGGTCGCCGCCTTTCAGGCAAATAAGCCCGTTTGGGAATTCATCGCTTTTCTGCCCCGGCCTTATTACCGGGTTTATCCATTTCCAGAGATCGCCAAGCGGCGCCACTGCCCGCGATACTGCAAAGTCGAACTGCCGGTCTTTTATTTCCTCCACGCGGCCATGCACTGCCGTTACATTTTTAAGCCCTATGGCGCTGGCTACTTCCTGCACCACCTTTATTTTTTTGCCTATGCTATCTACCAGCATAAAGTTGACATTAGGAAAAAAGATAGCCAGCGGAATACCGGGAAACCCACCGCCGGTGCCTATATCTATCACCTCTGCGCCCTTGTCAAAGTTGCAGAGCGCAGCTATGGCCAGTGAGTGCAGCACATGCTTTTCATAGAGCGCATCTATATCCTTGCGCGATATTACGTTTATCTTCTCGTTCCATTCTTTATACAGTCCTTCCAGCTGCGCAAACTGGCCCGTCTGCTCTTCCGTAAAGTCTCCGAAGTACTTTAGTATTATCTCCACTGCTGTTTGTTTTTCCAGGTTATGTAGGGAAAGAATGCAAAGTTATATACCAGCCACCCAATATCGAAGAGCGGGAACAGATAAATAAGGCTTGCCTCTTTTAGTTTCACTGCGGTAACGGCCCATAGCCCCCAATACACAAGGCATCTGGCCATCATTACTATCAAGGCCATTTGCCAATGGCCGGAAAGCAACAGCGGCAAAAAACTTAGCCACATAAGCGCATGTGCCGCAGCATAGAAAGCCAGCAGCCACTTTGTACTTTGTTTATAATACTTGCCGGCCGATAAGTGCCGTTGCTTTTGTTTTACCCACTCACTAAACGTCCGCTTTACATCAGACCATGTAAATGCGCTGGCATCAGCTACTACCGCCATATTTTCAGCCGTACCTGCTATGCTCACCAGCAGGTCGTCGTCGCCCGATGGCAGTGCGTTCCACACCTCCGCTTCGCTTGCCTTTTTCATCACTGCTTTTGTGCAAGCCATATTCCTGCCCACAGCCATATACGGTTGCCCGGCAAGGGTGTAGGTACTATATTGGAGAAATGTATGCAGCGTCTCCCACCGGATGAACGCATTCAGCAAACCCGGCATCTTATTATAGCCACCGTAGCCCGCCACAATTTCTTTGCCTTGTGCGAGTGGCGCTACCATTTGTGCCAGCCACTTGTCGCTTGCTGGTATGCAATCTGCGTCGGTAAGCACCAGCCAGTCGTTAGCTGCATGGGCCACGCCCTTGCCCAGTGCAAACTTTTTTCCCTTCAGGTCGCGTACTGCATCTGGCGGTATCACTACGTCCCATAGGTTGTCGTATTGCATCTCCAGTTCTTTCAGTACTTCCGCGGTGTCGTCCGTTGAGGCATCATTTACCACTATTACTTCGTAGTTCGGCTTGCCGTGCTCATTAAAGTATTGTTGCGACAAGATAGTGGGAAGGTTCTTCCTGAGGTTTTCACCCTCGTTTTTTGCACAGATCACCACACTTATCGGCAGGTGGTTTGCCGCAGGTATATTTTCTCCCGGCAACTGGAATACCCGGGAGAAAAAATACAGCCCATACCCAGCCTGCACAGCCACAGCAAGTATAAATAAGCAATATAACAGCGACCACAGCACATGGCAAAGAAACACTGATAAGTTGATAATGGAAAAACCATGAAAACACATTGGTATAATTTACATTATCTGTTCACAGTTATCTATATTTGTGCCCCCGCTATGAATACTATAGAACAGTTGAGAAAACAATGCAATGGCATATGGCTGGCCACAGCCCATAGCGATGCAGAGATAGAAGCCCTTACCATAGACAGCCGAACCATAGAGCAGTCCGAAAAGGCTCTCTTCATACCACTAAAAACCCACCTGCGCGACGGGCATAATTACATACACGACGCCTGGCAAAAGGGCGTACGCAATTTTGTGGTATCAGAAAGCGTGGATATAAGTGTACTACCCGAAAGTAACATTATACAGGTAAAAGATACGCTCACCGCACTACAGCAGATAGCTGCCGCACACCGCAAGCAGTTCCATATACCGGTCATAGGCATTACCGGCAGTAATGGTAAGACCATAGTAAAAGAATGGCTCTACCAGCTGCTCAACGACCAGTTTAACATCATACGCAGCCCCAAGAGCTATAACTCTCAGATAGGTGTGCCGCTATCGGTATGGCCTATGGGCAAAGAGCATCAGCTGGCCATATTTGAAGCAGGCATATCGCAGCCCGGCGAGATGGAAAAGCTGGAGCGCATCATACACCCCACCATAGGCGTCTTTACCAATATTGGCGAAGCCCATAGCGAGGGCTTTATGAATGAGCGGCAGAAGATAAATGAGAAGCTGGTGCTCTTCCGCCATGCAAAGCAACTGGTGTATTGCCACGATCATTCCGGCCTCAACCAATGCATAGTACAATACATGCACCAGGTAAAAGGCGGCCGCACCGAAGAGCCACTGCAACTATTTACGTGGTCGCAAAAGCAAGAGGCAGACCTTCGTATATCCAATATCGAGAAGACACTTAACAAGACGCATATATCCGCCCAATACAAGGGCAAGGGCATCAGCATCACCATACCATTTAACGACGATGCGTCGGTAGAGAATGCCATACACTGCTGGTGTGTAATGCTACTGCTGGGCGTGAGCCAGAAAGATATTAAAACACAGATGGCACAGCTGCAGCAGGTGTCTATGCGCCTGGAGCTGAAGCATGGCATCAACGACTGCACTATTATCAATGACGCCTACAACTCTGACCTTACCTCCCTGCAACTGGCGCTCAACTACCTGGAGCAGCAGCGCCAGCACAACCACCATACCGTCATCATGTCTGATATATTGCAGATAGGCAAGCGCGACCTGGATATGTATGATGAGGTGGCGGCATTCATCAGCCGCAGGAACATACAGCGCTTCATAGGCATAGGCCCGGCACTGTATAAGAACAAAGCGTCTTTCAGGAAATACAAAAAGCTCAGGAGCATCTTCTTCAAGTCGACAGAGGCATTCCTGAAAAACTTTCACATGCTTACGTTTGAGAAAGAAGCCATACTGCTAAAGGGTGCGCGGGTATTTACTTTCGAGAAGATAGGTGTGCTGCTGGAGCAGCAGGTACACCAAACAGTTTTATCGATAGACCTTTCGGCGCTTACGCACAACCTCAATACATTTCGTGCAGAGCTGAACCCCGGCGTAAAGACCATGGCGATGGTAAAGGCATTCGCCTATGGCAGCGGCAGCTACGAGATAGCCAACCTGCTGCAATATGCTGGTGTCGACTACCTTGCCGTAGCCTATACCGATGAAGGTATTGGCCTGCGAAAGTCAGGCATAAAAATGCCCATAATGGTGATGAGCCCAGACGCCACATCATTTGACCGCATGATAGCGTGGAAGCTGGAACCGGAGCTGTTTAACTTCCGCTCTGCAGAGGCATTCGTGAAAATAGCGCAGACACTACAGGTGGAGAAATACCCCGTACACATAAAGCTGGATACAGGCATGCACCGCCTCGGTTTTGTGGAAGGCGAAATGGATCAACTGGCAACATTCATCAATGAGAATAAAGCCATACAGGTAGCCAGCATTTTCAGCCACCTCGCCGCCAGCGACGACCCGAACGAAGATGCCTACACCCGCCACCAGGGACAGCTATTTGAGCGCATGAGCGCTGCACTCATGAACCGTCTGCCCCATAAACCCATGCGCCACATCTGCAACTCCGCAGGCATAGTGCGCCACCGCGCTTTGCAATATGATATGGTGCGGCTGGGCCTCGGCCTCTACGGTGTAGACAGCAGCTCCGTTCTGCAAAATAAGTTAAAGCAGATAAGCACACTAAAGACTAGTATAGCCCAGGTACACGACATACCTGCCGGCGACAACATAGGTTACGGCCACCACACCATAGCCCCACACCCTATGCGCATAGCCACCATCTGCATAGGTTATGCCGATGGTTACCCGCGCGCACTAGGCCGCGGCAAAGCTCACGTGCTCATACACGGCTTACCCGCAAAAACAGTAGGCTCCATATGTATGGACATGTGCATGGTAGACGTAACCCACATATCCGACGCCAAAGAAGGCGACGATGCCATAATCTTTGGTAAAGACCTAACCGTAACAGAAGTAGCCCACTGGGCCGGCACCATATCCTACGAGATCATGACCAGCATATCGCAGAGGGTTAAGAGGGTGTATGTGAACGAAGAGTAGGGGGATAGTTTAAAATGATTAAATGCAGATCATCTTAAGTTAATTGCAAAAACTGGTTTTCAATTTTTACGTTAAAGTGTATATCTGCATGCAGCGCTTTAAAGACTTTTAATATTGTATCAATAGTGGCACTATTGGCACTGGCTTCTAATTTTGATATTTGCGCTTTCTGTACACCTACTAATGTACCTAACTGCTCTTGTGTAAGATTTCTCTCCTGCCTTGCTTTTTTGATCATACGCCCCAACACATCCATGCGTAATTCATACTCGAATTCATCCCTCTCTTGCGTTCCTGATTTGCCAATGTATTTGTTTTTCATTTCCTCGAGGGAGTAAACTACCAGTTCTTTCTTTGACATAACTTACGTAGCACTAGTATTTAAATCTTGATGTAATATTATTCATTCTTCCACTATTCTTGAGCGGCCGTTATCTGGCCCATTAAGGACTACTTTACGCGCTGGGTCACTATTGAGTATAGGCATTTCATCATCTGGATTGACATTTTTCCCCCTTAACCAATTAACAAAAGCGTCAAAGTTTGCTTGGGCGTATCGGCAATCATTGTATGCGGTATTATACGCTGGCAGTAACTTGCTATCGCCAAATCCATTAATAGAAGATAACTCTTTGTCGACTTCTAAAAACTTGTTCCATGTCGCAGTGGAGGCCGCTAATAATTCATTGTACTTGTCTTTATAAGTCATATTGTTTTTTTAGAAATGGTGATAATAAAAGTTTCAATTATAGAATTGAAGATTGTGCCAAAACAATGTTGGCAACCTACTTCATCTGCTCCTTATAATACTTGATCAGCCCGTCCATAGGGCTTTTGATCACGTTGCCTATTTCCAGCTCGTACTGGCTGCAGAGGTTATCAAGCACATCGCGAAATTCAAAGGCTACCGACCCTGAGAAGTACAGTGTCACAAACGATGCCAGGTAGCGGTTTGGGTTCGGCTGGTGGTACAGGGTATTGATGATGTCGCGTATATTATCGCCAAAGCGCATCTCAAAGCCCATCTTCAGCTCTGCATCAAAGGTGCCATAGGCATAGTATTGCAGTATGCGCTTGCCCATGTAGTTGCCACCACCTTCATCACCGGCTATATACCCCAGCGACGGGCGCAGCTCCTTTATCTTGGTGCCATTGTAGTAGCAGCTGGCGCTACCTGTACCTAGTATACATACAATACCCTTTTGTGTGCCGCACAGCGCCCTCGCAGCAGCCACCATATCGCCCTGCACCTCGGTCTTCTTTATATGGAAGTGTGCTTTCAGTATTTCGCAGAGAAAATCCTGCTTGGCAGGGTTTGCCGCCCCGGCGCCGAAGTAGGATAGGTGCGTAGCCTTTTGCTTGTCATTATCCCACGGCAGTTCTTTTTGCAGCATATCAGCAATGGCCTCCTTGCTTTGCAGGTAGGGGTTGATACCCGCCGTGCTGAAACGCATTGGCTTTTTGCCTTTTTTTAAGAGGCACCAGTCTGTCTTGGTAGATCCGCTGTCAGCAACAAGATATGCAGCCATAAGTGTGGAATAGTATACAAATATGCATAAGTTGTCAACAATTTCCTAATTAGTTAAAAAATATAATTTAATACCACCACCACTATGAAAAAGCACCCTTGATTATCACTCAGTAACGCGAAAAACCGGGCTGTCTAAACTATGCAGGCACAGCTTTCGTATATCCATATACTATGAAACTACGCAACACCATTATAGCATCGCTCATCTCCCTATCCCCGTTTGCAGCCGGCGCACAGGTTATAGATAACACCCTCTCCTACAAAAACATAAACAGCGACCGCTATTTCCGCCTCAATTACGAAAACGACTTTTTTGCCGCTACCGATAAATACTACACACAGGGCATACACCTGGAACTGGTAGCCCCATGGGTAGCCAACTTCCCGCTAAGCAAGCTATTGGTACACCCACGCTACAGCTACATACGCTACGGTATAGGCCTGGAGCACGAGGGCTATACCCCCACCAGTATCAGCGACCCTAACAAACGCATTGGCGACCGCCCCTATGCAGGCTGTTTCTTCCTAAAGACTTTTAGTATAGCCATAGACTCCGTACACAGGCAGCGCTTCTCCACCGCCATCAACACCGGGGTGATAGGCCAGGCCGCCGGTGGCATGGAAATGCAGACCGCCATACACCGCTGGCTCAATAACATTACCCCGCACGGCTGGCCAAACCAAATACACAACGACGCCATTGTCAACTACCAGGTAGACTATGAAAAGCAACTGGTACACGCAGGCAAAATATTCTCGCTCGATGCCGAAGGCATGGCCCGTGCCGGTACGCTTAGCGATAAAGCAGGGATAGGTACCACACTTATGTTCGGCTATTTCGATTCGCCATTCTCTGGGGCACAGGCGAGTGGCAGCAACTTCCGCATATATGCCTACGAGCACCCCGGGTTTAACTTTATTGGCTACGATGCCACCATGCAGGGCGGCCTGTTCGACCGCACCAGCCCTTATACCATACCATCCGGAGATATAGAGCGCGTCACCTTCGAGAACCGCTTCGGTTTTGTAGTGGTATATCGCAGGCTATACCTCGAGTATTTCCAGAGCTACCTCAGCAGCGAATTCAAGACCGGCGATTACCACGTATGGGGTGGGGTGCAGATAGCCGTGGGATTATAGAATCCTGATTTTTCTATTAGCTTTGTTGAAACTCCCCCCGAACCTTGGCAGCGCTGGTATACTATTTAGTACTCCCCTTTATTTACCTCATCTCCATACTGCCGTTTCCGCTGCTCTTTTTGCTGTCCGATGTTATTTACTTTGTTCTTTACTACATAATAGGCTACCGCCGAAAAGTGGTGCGCCAAAATCTCCGCAACGCCTTCCCCGATAAAACCGACAAAGAGATAGACCGTATATGCCGCGCTTTTTTCCGTTACCTGTGCGACCTGATGCTCGAAACCCTGAAGATGCTCACCATCAGCAAGCGCGAAATACTGATTCGCTGTAAGTTCGATCCCGCATCTAAAGCTATTTTTGACAAGCTGGCCGAAGAAAATAAAAGCCTAATACTAGTGATGGGCCACGTGGGCAACTGGGAATGGTCGGGCCACCCGTTTAGCCTGTTGTTGCAGCAGCAGCTGTATGTGTTGTACCACCCGCTTGCCAATAAATATTTCGATGGGCTTATGCACCGCATACGCTCCCGCAACGGCACCCGGCTCTTGCCCATGAAAAACGCCTACAAAGACATGCTGCTGCACAAGCACGAGCTCACCGCCACAGCCTTTATAGCCGACCAGACCCCGCAGCCCAATAACGGCTACTGGATGACCTTCCTCAACCAGGAGACTCCCGTATTTAAAGGCACCGAGATAATAGCCCGGAAAATGAACCTGCCCGTAATATATGCCTGCGTGAAGCGCACCAAGCGCGGCCACTACACCATGTATGCCGAGCTACTCACCGAAGACCCCGCAAGCCTGCCCGATGGCGCCCTAACAGAACTCCACACCCGCCGCCTGGAACAAGACATACTGGAACAACCCGAAACCTGGCTATGGAGCCACAAACGGTGGAAGCATAAGCGGGTGGGGTAAATTTTTAGATTAGTGCCGGTTATCTGTAAAAAAATAATGAGAACTTATATTTGAGTTGTAAATTTAAAAATACAATTATCACTACATGGTAAATCTTAATCACTTCTTCGACTCCATAATTGAGGGAAAAATAATTCTATTTGTTGGCGCCGGATTATCTGCATCAAAAGTCAGAAAGAATGGTAATGGGCTGCCTACATGGAAACAGTTAGTTCAGGCAATGATTCAAAAGTTAAAGTCTTATTCTAGTGAACCTAGCAACCAACATTTAGACCAATTATTTCATGAAGAAAATTACTTGGAAATAGCGAAGATTTTTAAAGAAAAAGTTGCCCCAATGGCTTTTTCCAAATTTCTTCAAGAACATCTTGACCCTGACGATTTGAATGAAAAAGGTTCCGATTTGCATAGGCTTATCCTGAATGCTGGGTTTGCAGGAGTAGTAACAACAAATTTTGACCGCGTTTTTGAAAATAGTGATCGTAAAATAAAACCTTTAACATATCCCGATGCTTTTGACCAACCCGCAAACTTTTGGGCTTCTAATTTTTTTGCCAAAATTCATGGATGTATTTCTAACAAAAACCCAACAAAAAACCTGATATTAACCAGTGAAGATTATTCCAATGTAATTAAGGATCCAAAATATATAACAATACTTAATATTTTATTTGGAGGAAATACTATTTTAACTGTTGGTTATTCGCTATCAGATCCCGATTTCATATCTATTTTGGAGTACTATAATCGGATCTTTCATAATAATGCTCCCCGACCATTTGTATTACTTAAACGAGGCGAAATATTGGATAGAAAAGAAACATTAAACAGCATCCCTATCCAGCTTATAGAATATGATAGCCACGATGAAATACCTGCTATAATTGAACAAATTAAAAATCATTTAAGAGACTCGCGGCCAAAAGTGTTTGATGCTACATTAAATGGAAAGATATATTCTGATTTAGAAACTGAACAAAATATTAATGCATCTAAACTAAACGATTTTGAAATACCCATTGATTCGGTATTTGAAACAGTAATTAATTTGTGGGAAAAAGAAACGAAAAAAAATATTGATAATCTTTCGAAATCGATAAACAGTCTTGGTAGTTCTTTTGAAAGTGAAGTTGAAAAAGATAAAGCACAAAAAGAAATAGCTAATTTTTTAGCAATAGAGCTTGAGACGTTATACTATTTTATTTCTACCAAAATAAAAAATCGTTCCGTCTATTCACCATTTAATAAATTGGCTCAAATGCGAGCTACAGCATTTGCCCACGCACTGCTGGTAAAAGACAGAATAAGTGATCAAAATTGTCGTTGGATTGTAAATACGATAACAACCAATATGCCAGAAGATGGCTTCTCAGAATATTTAAAAGAAATTAGTATAGATTCTCCATGTAACGAAAGGACAAAATTCTATTGGGCCACGATAATAAATACCATGCTAAGTCCAGGAAATTACTCGAACGATATAGCCTTTGACAGTTCTGCAATTGAAAAATTGGTAATAGATGGATATTATCCTGAAACTGACCATGGGAAAATAGCAATATTCAGCCAGTTAGATTCCTCCGAAACCATTCAACGCATACACGCTGCATTCCAAGTATTAGAATGGGGTTTTAGGCTTTTGTGCGAACCAAGTGAAAAAATACCAGAGATTAATATCATCCTTGACAAGTTAATAAGGATGTTGCAAAGCGAAATTAATGCAGACAGAATTGCTTCAGCCGCAGCATTACGTTGGATAGTAAGAACAGGCAGGGACATTCCTGACGGAAATAGAATTAGAGATGCCGATAGAGATGCACTTATAAAGGAACTTCTTAGCGGCAGAAATACAAGTCTATCACTTAACAATCTTATTCTTACAATTTCCTTTGTTTTTCAATCTCATGTATCAGACAAAGAAAGCTTAAATTGGTTTAGACAAAAAAATGATAAAGAATCTTCAATAGACATTCAAATCAAAAGGTGTGAACCTCCGGCTGAATTAATAGAATTCGTAGTAAAGGTATTTAAAAAAAATGAATTTAATACGCTGTGGAATCAACGAATTGCCGTTGCCATTCTTCGCATGGATGTTTGGATTGATGAAATGAATGCGGCTATTGCTGGGTTTATTTTTGATCTAAACAACATTGCTAAAGAGAAAATAGAGGTCATTCATAGACTTACAAAACTTCCGGAAAAAAAAGGCGCAGGCATTCTAAAAGCTATCGTTAGCTGTGACTCGAAGGATTTTGACAATCAATATCGTTGTCTGTCTCTGGGTGGGTTATTGGAGATAGGAGTTGCGAACGAATTAAAAAATACCGATATAGAATATGCGTGTAAGCTTGCAAATTTAGATGCTAACATTTTATTAGACATGAAAATAAACTGAGTTATTATGCAAAACAGTGAGGTCATTAAACTAAAACAGTTGTTGAAAAAACAATACATTAGCAGGAATGGGCATAATGTACACAAGCTAAAAGGAAAGGATAGTACTGGACGTTGGGCTTATTATTTTGTTTTAATAGAACCCGAAATGGAAAATAAGTTCTTAAAAGCTATAGAGGCCAAGACAGGTACTATTGATTTTGAAAACTATGGCGAAGTAATAGCTTCATGTTATGGCGAGACACCAACTCAGGAAGTAAAAAACCATCTGAAAGAGCTATATGGCTTTGACTTATAAGTTGTATACCTGTTTTCTCTCATTGGCCCCGCGCTGTTCGGAATTTGCAATTCCGAACCACATGGTTGTGGATTTGCGATCCACTCTTATGACCCCGCCTTCTCCTTCAGCAATGCATACAGCCGCGTATATGTCGGCACGCTAATGCCTAGTTGTTCACTCTCCCTTACCACATAGCCCGTCAGCGTTTCCAGCTCCGTCCTGTTGCCCGCTTTAAAGTCATTGTGCATAGACGAGGTAGCCTCTGCCGGCAGCTTCGAAAGCTTGGTAGAATTTATATCAATGATGCCCCCAGGAAGGCCAATACGCTTATGCTCCGACAGCAATACCACTTCTTCCATTAATTGTTGCAGAGTCAGCTTCTTTTCACTATCAACCAGCAATTCCCCAACAGAATTATTGAATGCCGAAGTAGCCGTAGCCATGGGCGATATAAACGAATACTTCTCCCACAGTTTCAGTCTGATATCATCATTGGCGCTCACATTTACACCAGTAGCCTTAAATATCCCTGCTATCCGCTCTACCTCTGTTTTATCGCTCCCGGCACTGCCCAGCAACAGCTGGTTCAGGTCGCCGGTTATTTTTATAACCCCGTCTGCAATTCTCTTTGCAAACAAATAAGTACACCCATAAAGCACCTCGGTACCAGGAAGTAAATGTTGCAATACCTCCGTACTATCCACGCCATTCAGCAGTGGCAGCAGCACGGTACCGGCCCCAATATTCTCCGAAAACGACAATGCAAAACGCTCCAGGTCATAAGCCTTGCAGCAAAAAACAATAAGGTCCAGCTTCCCCAGCGTTGCCGGATTATCTGTTACCGCCTGGGGCCACGAAGTCACAACTCCATTATCCATTTGCAGCTGCAAGCCATTTTGCTGAATAGCCCGCATATGGCCACCCCTGGCTACAAAGTTCACACTTACAGAAGAAGGATCTGGGTATGCCTTCGCTAACGATCCACCATAGAAAGCGCCTACTCCGCCTATCCCGGCTATTGCAATTTTATAAGGTTGTGACATAGCATAAAGCTAATGCAGCTGTAGCAATGAGAACGATAAATAAAGGTTAATTCAGGTGAATAGAATTACAAACTACAGCCGCGTCAAAAAAAAATATTTGGTGATTGCCATATCAATCGTAATTTTACGATTGATATGGGCGCTACAAAAAAAGAGCTGTTTACAAAAAAGCAAAATGAAATAGCCGCTATGGCAAAGGCTATAGCACACCCTGCCCGTATTGCAATTTTACACGAGCTTTTAAAAGCAAACGCATGCATTTGTGGAGATCTGGTTGATGAATTAGGTTTGGCGCAGGCTACTATTTCTCAGCATTTAAAAGAGTTGAAAAATGTTGGACTGATACGAGGGACTATTGAAGGAACAAGTATCTGTTATTGCATTGACCCTCTTGTATGGAGCGCATATAAAGAAGTATTTGCTCACTTCTTTAAAGAAGCTCCGGCGTCTCAAAATTGTTGCTGATTTTTTTGCTTACCTCTATCGCAATATTGCAATTAATATAAAAAAGAAAAAGCCTCGTTACCAGGCCTCGCAGCTACATAAGCTTGTTGTTCGCCGGGATCGGGTTGTTGCTAAAACTGCTGCAAACAAATATGCAAAAGACAAAAACATACTTATTAAGGCACAAAAGATTCGGGATTATCCTGGTTGCCATACTTGCCCTTAATATGATCTACGGCTTCGATCCCCGCTTCACGATCATCAACCTGCTTTGGATCGTTATCAGCATCGCTAAAATAGATTGATCATGAAAAAAATACTTTTCGTATGCATTGAGAACAGCAACCGCAGCCAAATGGCGCAGGCTTTTGCAACCATATATGGCAATGAAAAAATAGAAGCATTTAGTGCAGGCTCCCGCCCGGGCGGTGTAGTTAACGCCAAAGCTATTGCTGCCATGAAAGAGTTGGGTTATGATTTAGGCAAACACCACAGCAAAAGCCTTGATGAGGTAAAGAATCATGCACCATTTGATGCAGTAGTTACAATGGGCTGCGGCGATGCTTGTCCCTGGATGCCAGCTAAGCAACACCTTGATTGGCAAATACCGGACCCGAGAGATATGGATAAGGATCAATTTAATGATGTGCGGGATCAGATAGGCAAATTGGTAAAAGACCTGGTTAGCAAGATATTGGCCTGATGGAGCCGCTCATACTTGCTTAAAACCACGATGCCGGGCGGTGCGGTTGTACTCGCCGTTTGGAATTTGCAATTCCGAACATGGTTGTGAATTTGCAATACACATTACCTTCCCGGCCGGTCACCGAAGCCAATATACCTGTTCCCGCTCCAACCCATGTGCCGTAACTTTCCCTTAAAAAGGCCGTGTTACGATCCACCCTTACAAATAAACCCAATTCCATAGCAATAGAGCACATGAAAACATAGCGATGTCCTCCCCGGAAATCGCCATCAAACCCACGCCAGTAAAGGGTCTTATTTTAAATTAAACAAAAAAATATGCATGAACAGCCACAAGAATATTTCGCATCCAACATCCTAAGATCCTTTAATCCCATAAATCTTAGTTCAAACAAGAAAACAAATACAGTCCTCCCCGGAAATCGCCATCAAATCAGCGCCAGTAAAGGATCTTGTTTTAAATAAATTATATATACATGTGTAAATAACCCCCAAATATGATCTTCAGCAAATCCAGGAACACAGATCCGGGGAATCAGTGTAGTCCTCTAAAAATCTGTAATTCATAAACTCACGGCATAATTTTTGTATCACTACCACCATAAATATCAGGTTATGCGTTTAAAGGTATTAATGCTGGGCGACGACCCTGTATCGCTGGTAGCCGACGGGCAAATGCTCCAGGAAAGGGGAGTAATGGTGGTTTCCGCCTTTAACCTCCCCAATATTACTGAGACGATCAATGAAGTGAAGCCTGACCTCGTATTCTTTAACCCCCGCCACGCCAATAACCTGATCAACGAATGTTACAACAGCCTGGTCAACGATCCGTCTTTCAGCAACTTACCCATAGTATTTACTTTATCTGAAGACGACGTATACCTGGTAACCCGCAAAAGAACCACCTCCCGCGAAAAGAAGAACCTCATGGCCGACAGTATGATCGATGCCCTGAAAATGGCCCTTCGCAGTTACAAAACCTATCATAAAAAGACGCATAATCACCAGCAGCTACCCCCATTGTCGTCCGTTTCGGCCCGTGCATAGGCTGTGTAAATAATTGCCCATACGCTGGCCTCGGTCAGTGCCGCAGGCTATAGCAAATACTTCACAATAAAATTACATAGCCAACCCTACCTGCCAGGACACCCCAAATTTATCAGAGAACCATGCATACTTTTTGCTGAACGGGTAGGCGCCCAGCGGCATCATTACCTGGCCGCCTTCAGATAGTTTTGTATATAGGTTATCCACTTCCGTCCCTGTATCGCAGGTAATATAAATGGACATGGCGGGCGTAAACCCAAACTGGTGCTTTCCCGGGCTGTCTATGCACGAAAACAGCTGATCGCCCAGCTTAAAGCTGGCATACATTACCGTGCCCTCTGTACCGCCCTGGCCAGCTTCATACTTCCGGATGCTGGTGATCTCACCGCCCGGCACTACCGATGTATACAGGTTCATGGCGTCTTCGGCCTTGCCATCGAACATTAGAAATGTAGCTACACTTTGCATAGTGGTAAAATTTTGGGATAAAAATAGCCCGTTTTTGTAAAGCGGGCTTGAAGATTTAAAGCAGTGGGAATGTTTTTCGACGTGCGTAGAGGTGTAATGCATTGCATCTCTACAGTGTTACAGATTTACCTCGGCAATGCCCCATAATCCATCAGCACATTCTTCAATATATCTATCCGCACGTCGCCCCATTTTTTAGAAGTATCGGTTGCGGGCATGCTGAAGTTCTCTGCGAAGAAGTAGGGGTAGTTGCGCACGTCGCTTTTGTTCATGGCGTCTTTATTTTCTTTTACATGCTCTATGCGCTCGGCAAAGCCTGCTACCCAGTAAGTAGTGCTGTCGCCTACTGTGCCTGTCCCGGTTTTGTAGTAGAGCCTGTAGCCGGGTGTTTCTTCGCGCAGCATCATGGTCTTTACTATGCGCTGGCTGCGCTCAGATACGGGCAGCTCTGCAAAATAGAGCCGCTTCAAAAAGCCCATTTCTTCATCGGCCGATATTTGCAGGGAGTTGTTGGTCCATATTTCTTCCAGCTTGCCGGCCATTTGCATGTTGCCATACTTTATGGTGTCCAGGTAGTGCTGTATGCGTGCGGCGCCTATGCGCCGTATTACTTCTTTAAAGTAGGGCTCTGAGCTTACCTGCAGGGCTTCGCGCATGGTCATGTCTTTGTCCCAGTCGGGGCGGCGGGTCACACTGTCCCATTTTATCATCAGTTGGTCGTCGGGCGCCACGGCTGTTTCCAGCGCCACTAGCGACAGAAATACTTTAAAGGTAGATGCCGGCAGTATGCGCCTGATGCTACGGTCTTTATTGTAATAGTGTATAGACTCGTGGTTATTGTCGCGCAGCATAATGCAGGCATTCTTTATGCCGTTATCATCAAAATATTTGCCCCATTCAGTATGGTCTTTTATCCTGGTTTGGGTGCAGGAGGAGATAACGAGAAGAAAAAGGAGGCCGAGTATGACTTTTGTACGCATGAACTTTTAATAATAGCCCAATGGCTGAATTGCTTAAAGGCTGAATTTGGTGCAAATGTAGGATAATGACTGAATTGCTCAATAGCTGAATGACTCAATTGTGGAGCTGTCAGAAATTAAACGTCCAGGTGCAGCCTTAGGGCTATATCAACTTGCTCTAGGTATTGAGCAGGAAGTGAACCTATGAATTTTGCCAGACGCCTTTTGTCAATGGTTCGGATCTGATTTGTTTTAGCCTTAGAGTCTTTTGGTAAATTGCCGGTACCCTTTGACAAGAATACTTCGAAAGCGAACACTTTTTCAATGTTGGAAGTAATCGGTATTACACTAACTACATTGCTGTTAGCATTATTGACATTATTCGAAACGATTATGGCCGGGCGTGTTTTTCTGATCTCGCTACCTATCGTTGGGTCAAGAGCTGCTACCCAAATGTCTCCGCGTTTAATATTCTTCATCCCAGCCCTCCAAGTCTACAACTGTAAAATCAGCAAGTAAGTCGGTGTTTTCGGCTGCTTCCAGGCGATATTGGTCGGCTAATGAAAGCGGTTGATCTAACTCATTTATTTTCGAACGTACTAATCCAATAATAAATGTTTCCGCATTTTCGGTGATATGATACACCTTATCTGCAAGATCATCGGGGAGGTGTAGCTCAATAGTTTTCATAACTCAAATTTACGATAAATCATCTATATGGCATGATTTTTAACGCCTTATCAAAAAAACTACAACCATGGACAAGCTGGAATTTAAAGGTAAATGGAACGAATGGAAAGGTAAAATAAAACAGGCTAATGCCGACCTTACCGACGATGATCTGCAATATGAAGAAGGCAAAGACGATGAACTGCTGGGCAAAATGCAGCAAAAGCTTGGCAAAACAAGGGATGAAGTTGTTGCCTGGCTGAAATCGCTGTAATACAGCGGAGTTATTTAGTGTGAAAAAGGCGCCGATGGCAATTGCTGTCTCCGCATTTTTATTTTTTAGAAGTTATATTTAAATGATTAGTAATTTAGTGTTGTGTTTTTCCTTGATCCTTAAAGGGTGTATATTAATTTGTGATTAGCATGTTAATAAAAAACGCTTTGAGATATGGAAATATTTGTACTTTAGAGCCTGAGAAAAATATATCCCCCCCAACCGAAATGCTGATCGACATAATTGCCGGCGCGAGGCCGAACTTTATAAAGATAGCTCCTATTATAGAAGCTATTGAGGCGCAGCAACGGCGGGGTGTGGCTATAGAGTACCGCCTGGTGCATACAGGCCAGCACTACGACAAGAAGATGAGTGGCGACTTTTTTGAGCAGCTCGGCATCCCCGATCCACATATTAACCTTGAGGCCGGCTCTGGCAGCCAGGCCGAGCAGACTGGCAAAATAATGCTGGGCTATGAGCGCCTTTTGCTGCAAACCCCTTGCGATCTGTGCGTGGTGGTAGGCGATGTTACCTCTACTATGGCATGCTCTATAGCCGCCAAAAAGATAAATAACATAAAGGTAGCCCATGTAGAAGGTGGCATACGATCGGGCGACTGGACGATGCCCGAGGAGATAAACCGCATAGTTACCGATGCCATTACCGACTACTTTTTTACAACCTCAGAGGTTGCCAATAATAACCTGCGGAAAACTGGCGTGACCGAAGATCGCATCTTTTTTGTAGGCAATACCATGATAGATACCCTGTATAAGCAGATGCCGCGCTTTATGCAGCCTGCTATATGGCAGACCTATGGGCTGCAGGAAAAAGCCTATATAGTAATGACGCTGCACCGCCCTGCCAATGTAGACAATGGCGATAAGCTGCGTGAGCTGATCAATGAAATAATCAATTCATCGAAAGGGCTGCCAGTTATTTTTCCGGTACACCCACGCACAGCTAAGATGCTGGAAAGCATAGGGTTAGATAAAAGCAATATTCACGCTGTAGACCCGCTCAGCTACCTTGAGTTTAATTACCTTGTCCGCGCAGCGAAAGCGGTGATAACAGACTCAGGCGGCATTACAGAAGAGACCACAGTAATGGGTGTGCCCTGCATGACCCTCAGGGACAGCACCGAAAGGCCCGAAACCTGCGTGGTAGGCACCAACGAGCTGATAGGCACAGACCCTAAAAATATAGCCCCTGCATTTGAAAAGTTGTTTGCCGGTGAATGGAAAAAAGGTGCTATACCTGAGCTGTGGGATGGTAAAACAGCAGAGCGGATAGTGAGCAGGATAATAAATATTTTCGGATCGGATTAATATTTTAAAAATAAATGACAGGCACACTCACGGACAAGTTGGAAACGATCGTTAATACACTATTACAGATAGGTGATTGTGTATTGGAGGTATCGCGGGAGTGCGTTGTTACCCGGGTTTGGGGTAAGGACGATGTGCTGGTGGTTTATCCCGGGTTAAGTATATCAGAGGTATTCCATGGCCACCTTATGGCGCAGTCTAAAAACCTGGTAGCTGCCGCCTTTGCTACCGGTGAGGGTAATTTCATGAAGTTTGCCACAGATACGGATAAATATTCCTTTACCTACAACGTAAGGATATTGCCTATTCACCCGGATAATAACCTGTTGTTTGTGGTGATAGAGAACCTGTCGAAAAAAAGCGGATCGGGGTTTGTAGAAGATAAATGGAAGAAAGCGCTGGACACTGCCGGCGATGGCATGTGGGATGTGGATATGGAGACCGACAAGATCTACTTCTCTAACAAATGGCACGAGATATTCGGCTACGACGCGGTGGAAATACCCACGGGTGCAGCATGGGGAGAGAAGATACACCCCGATGACCTGCGCGAAGCTATAAAAGTAAAAGATGCCTACCTGGCTGGCGAAATACCCAACTACTCTACAGAGGTAAGATACCGGTGCAAAGACGGCGGCTATAAATGGATATTGTGCAATGGCGCGGTGATATCAAGATCGCCCGAGGGTAAGCCACTGCGGCTGATAGGCACACATACCGATATTAATGACCGGAAGGTAGCCGAGGAAAAATATGCAGCGAGTGCGCAACTGCTGTCTAAGCTCATTAACAACCTGCGGAGCGGCCTGGTGGTTACTGACCCTAACAGGATCATCCTATTTGCCAACCAGCAGTATTGCGACTTATTCGGGATAGAAGAAAAGCCCGAAGAGCTTATAGGAAGACCTATTACTGCAGGCCGGGAGAAGAGAGTGGGAATGTATAAGGACTTTGAGCGGGAGCTAGCCAGGATAACAAAGATCGTAGAGAAAAAAGAAATGGTGCTGGGCGATGAAATAGAGCTGAACGATGGCCGAATCTTCACCCGGGACTATCTGCCACTGGTACTTGGCGGCAACGATAAGGGCGAGATATGGAAATTCCAGGACATAACCAGCCAGAAGAATATAGACAGGCGATTTGATGAGCAGCGCAGGTTTTACGAGAATATACTGAACAATATACCGGCAGATATAGCTGTGTTCGACGAGCAGCACCGCTACTTGTTTGTGAACCATAATGCCTTTAAGAAAAGAGAGTTGCGGGAATGGATGATAGGTAAGACGGATGAGGACTATGCAAAGTATAGCAACAGGCCGGCATCGTTTGTTGAAAACAGGTTCCAGCTTTATGATAATGCAGTGAAAGGCAGGAAGCGGGTAGAAACAATAGAACGCCTGATAGGTAAGGACGGTGGCGAAGGGCATCATTTGCGGCTGCTGAACCCTGTTTTTTTTGAAGATGGTTCGCTGCAATTCCTGCTGGCATACGGGCTCGATATTTCTGAGCTTATTTTGGCGCAGCAGGCTATTAAGGCAAGTGCAGATATGTTTACCAGCGCTTTCGACTACTCTGGCATAGGCATGGCGCTGATAGGGCCTGGTGGCAAGTGGCTGGATGTAAATAACGCCCTGTGCCAGCAAACCGGGTACAATAAAGATGAATTGCTAAGGCTCACCTTCCAGGATATCACCTATCCTGATGACCTGGAGATGGACCAGCTGCTGATAAAGCAAATGCTGCGCAGGGAAATATCGACCTATACCCTGGAGAAGCGCTATATCTCGAAAGACAGGAAGATAGTATTAGCATCATTAACCGTATCGCTGGTGTGGAATAGTGATAATACCCCGAGGTTCTTTATAGCCCAGATAGAAGATATAACAAAGAAGAAGGAGCTGGAAAAAGAGCTGTACCGGAAGAATGCAGAGATGGAAGCCACGCGCAACAGCCTGGTGAATAAGATAGAGCAACTGGAAGAGCTGAGCCATATTATAGCCCACAACCTGAGAGGCCCGGCAGGCAATATAAAAATGCTGACCGAGGTGATGGAGCTGAAGAACAAGGGTGGTGCGGCAGCCAACGAAAATGCGCTGAGCAAGTCGCTGAGCATGGAGAAACTTATAGAGCTGGTACACGAAGGCAGCAACTCGCTTATAGACAGCCTGTCTACGCTGATGGAGATAACGGAGATAAAGCTGAATAAAGAGATACCGTATAATGAATGTAATATTGCTGGTATCATTAATGACATTACCTCGCAACTGCTGAGCGCCATTTATGAAAAAAATGCAGTGATAAAACTAGACCTGCAGGTAGAGACAATCTACTATCCTAAAGCTTACCTGGAGAATATATTATACAACCTGCTCAGCAACTCACTGAAGTATGCGAAGCCGGGCGTAGCGCCTGAGATCACCGTGTCTGCTACGCAGGTAAAAGACAGGGTACAAATATCCGTTAAAGACAATGGGCTGGGCATAAACCTTTCCCGGTATGGCGACAGGGTGTTTAAGCTCAACCAGATCTTCCACCAGGGCTACGATAGCAAGGGTGTAGGCCTCTACATCACCAAAACACAGGTAGAATCGCTGGGCGGCAAAATAGAAGTGCGCAGCAAGGAGATGGAGGGATGCGAGTTTGTGGTGACGATATAGGCGTGGTAAATGAAGATGCTATTGCCAGAGTGGTTCTTGTTCCCAATCTTTTGGAAACCCCATTTCTTTAATATTCACCAATGGGCAACTTTTAAGCAGTTCTTTAAGGCTATGATTGAAATTGTTGCCGGGGCTTATGTTGTTTAATATATAGGTCATGCAACTAAAGGTTGCATATATTTTGTTGAGATTAATTGATGTGCTATTTAAGAATGGGTAAATGGGATTACGTGGCATCATAGGCATTGCAGTCAGGCGCCTGTTCCAAAGTCTCCCATGATGCGCGCAAATATTTCTTACATGGCAAATTGAGTGTAGCCAGCTTTCTAAAATTTTATAGTCCCTAACTCCAAAATCCGTATAAACACTTTTTTTCTCACTCCCATTTTTAAGATTGCTAAAAAGTTTAGATAATAAACCCATGGAAGCAACTTCAAGACTCATCCACGAGGCTGGATATTCGGGATTTGTATACTTTGAAATATAATGTTTGATGAATGTTTCTGTTGAGCGATCAATTTCTTCATATAGTTGGCTTATATCCTTAATAAACCTGTTTTTATTTATGTACAAACTTCCGTTTTCGTGCCAATGGCTGCCATAAGTTAATGCAAAATGATAAATGATTTTAGTGCGTAATGCAATCTCGATTTTTTCAATTGCATCAAACGCCAACATTCTTAATTTTCTGTCGAAGACATATAAGTCAATAATATCCTCGAAATGTATCTGGTCGATAAAAGGATGATCCGGATTGCTGTTTTCCTGAAACGGATAGGTATAGGCTCTTAACCTATAATAACTGATATTTGTTAGATAATGGGCAGATTTAGTTTCATCTTTAAATAATAAACCCCTGCCTTTAAGAAGAGCTATTTGAGCAGTAATGTTTATGGGCTGCTTATCAAACTGCATGCTGAAGGTATAAAAATCGAAAACCCGCCCGGTTGCGCATTGTGAAGAGGCGTGGCAGGTCTTATTGCTGCAAATATATCAAATATATTTGTGAACAAAAAACTCTTTAGTCAGTTTATTCAATTCTCTGGAAAATAAAGGATTATTTTTGGATAAATAACGACATAATGCTTGCAGCCAATTCAATAAACAATCAGCCTCCAGCTAAGGTGATTGCAGTACAGGAGGATGACCACGAAAAGGAAATGAACCGGCGCTTTCAAGAAATGGAGAGTGGTGAAGTGAAAGGATATACATTGGAAGAAGCAGCTGACCCTGCTGGAAGAGCTTATAAGGCATCAAAATAGATGGCATCACTCCTCACCAAAGCAATAAACCTTACCCGCAATATGGGGTGGCGATATGTGAGCTACAGGGCGCGCCACGAGCTGTTGTTGCGGAGCGGGTTGCTTAAAAGCAGGTACCCTGTTGCCCAGGCATTTAAACAATACATATCGCTGGCAGAGTGGAAGCAGCAAAGTACCCGCTTTTTTTTCGATAGCAAAAAGTCGCTTGATGTGCCCAAGCAACCACTGCCGGAACTCAAAGAAACATTTGAGAACATAAAGGCGGGGAAGCTATTACTGTTCAATAGCTTGCTTACGGATCTTGGTAAAGATTACGACTGGGTAACTAATCCTGATTCCGGATTTAGGTATGATGTAAACAAGCACTGGACGGAGATAGCCGATTACTCAAAAGAAGCAGGCGATATAAAGTTTGTGTGGGAGAAATCGCGGTTCTCTTACCTGTACGATATTATCAGGTACGAGTATCATTACGATACAGACTGCGCCGCGTTGGTATTTAACGATATTCTTTCGTGGATAAAAAGCAACCCGGTAAACTGCGGCCCTAACTACCGCTGCAGCCAGGAGATGTCTTTGCGGGTTATGAACTGGCTGTTTGCACTGCACTATTACAAGCATTCGCCGGTACTTACCGAAGAGGTTTTTGGGCAGGTACAGTATGCCATCTACTGGCATATGGACCATGTGTATAAGAATATCGATTTTTCAAGAATAGCCGTGCGCAATAACCATGCTATTACGGAGACGCTGGGCCTATATCTTACGAGCTTATTTTTCCCGTCAATGCCTGGCGCAGATGTTTGGAAGAAGCAAGGGCAGCAATGGTTTGAAGAAGAGATAGCCTACCAGGTATATAGTGATGGTACGTACCTGCAGTTCTCTATGAATTACCATAGGGTGGTGGTGCAGCTATTGACATGGGCAATAACGCTATCAGAGAAAAATGGGGAGCGGTTTAGTGATTTGGTTTATGACAGGGCTAAAAAGTCAGTGGTATTTTTGCGTACTTGTATGGTAGAAGAAAACGGCTGGCTGCCTAACTATGGCGCTAACGATGGTGCGCTGTTTTTTAAGCTGAGCAATAGCCACTATCGCGATCATCGCCCGCAACTGGATGCGCTGGCTGCCGTGCTGGGTATGAATGCTGGCTTGCCAATAGGAGAAGATGCTGCATGGTATGGGATTAATAGAAGCAGTACAAGCAAGTGGCTGCCTGCAAATGGGCTGCATACTTTTGATAAAGGTGGGTACTACATTATCCGGGAGCCAGAGACGCTGACCTTTATAAGGTGTGGCAGTTATAAAGACAGGCCCTCGCAGGCTGATAACCTGCACATGGACATTTGGTACAAGGGCGAGAATATTTTGCTGGATGCGGGCAGCTACAAGTACAATACCGATGCAGCCACTATACGCTACTTCAGCGGTACAGCAGCGCACAATACAGTGATGCTGGGCGATAACGATCAGATGCTGAAAGGCGGCCATTTTATATGGTATCACTGGACACAGTGCAAAGCGGCAACGCTAAGTGAAAACGATACGGCCTACTTCTTTGATGGCGCTATAAATGCATTTAGCTATATAAAAGAGGGCATAGTACATAAGCGTACTATCATCAAGCAAAAAAGACTGCCGGTATGGGAGATAAAAGATGAGGTAACAGGTGCGCCACAGAATATAGCTATGCAGCAACTATGGCACTTACCACTTAATGCTCAAAATAGAGTGTCTGTTGTTGCAAAGAATGTAAAAGGCGAAGAGATGCCGCAACGCGTACGTGATGGCTGGTACTCAGGGAAATACGGGCAGAAGGCAAAGACGGAGGAGTTGTATTTTGTGGGTGATGGTGCCGTTATTAATACCGTCATTACTGTAGCGAATGCATAAAATTGCCTAAATTTGTATTATGAAAGTGTTACTTGATATTAAAGAAAATAAGGCAGACTTTATCATGGAATTGCTTAATAGCTTTTCATATGTAAAAACAAAGCCACTTACTCCTTATAAAGCTCAAGTGCTCGAGGAATTACAGGAAGCGGTTGAAAATATGAAACTTGTAAAAGAGGGCAAATTAAAACCCCGCCCGGCAAAAGAATTGCTGGATGAATTATAATGTTGTAACAATACCACCTTTTGATAAACAGCTAAAAAGGCTGGCAAGGAAATATCCATCTCTAAAAACAGACTATTCTGATTTAATTGATTTACTTGAAAAATCGCCATCTCAAGGTACACCTCTTGGGAATAATTGTTATAAAATCAGGCTTGCAATAACGTCAAAGCAAAAAGGAAAATCGGGAGGTGCGAGGGTGATCACATTTGTTCAACTTGTTGGGAACTCGGTTTTTTTATTGTCTATTTTTGACAAATCTGAGCAGGAAAACATAGCTGACAAAGAACTAAATGATTTACTTAAATTCATACCTTGAATATTATAGTGTTGAATACGATTGGTGTTAGCATCTTCTTTTAAAGATCACAATGAATATACTACTGATCCACCAGTATTTTTTGGAAGAGGATGATCCCGGTGGCTCGCGCTGGAATGAGTTTACACGTGTATGGACGGAGCAGGGCCATACGGTAACCGTGATAGGCGGCATGATGCACTACAATGGCCATGAAAAAAGAGCAGAGTACAAACACAGGTATTTTGTAAAAAAGCAACAGGGCCCGGTAATAGTGTGGCGCTGCCATGTATCTGAGTCTTACAACAAACATTTTATAGGCAGGCTTTGGGGCTATTTTTCTTTCCTGTTCTCATCGCTGTATGCAGGGCTGTTTAAGGCTAAGGGAAAGTTTCATGTGGTGATCGTTACCTCGCCGCCGCTGTTTGTAGGCGTGAGCGGATACCTGGTATCGAGGCTCAGGCGTATGCCCTTTGTATTTGAGGTGCGCGACCTGTGGCCGGAATCGGCAATAGATACGGGGGTACTAAAGAGCAAAGTCATCATTAAGCTGGCTTATTGGGTAGAGGCTTTTATTTATAAGAGGGCCAGGCTCATCAATGTGCTTACGCCGGCATTTTATACCACGCTCAGAGAGAAGAAACATATACCGGAAAGCAAGCTGATACAAATATCGAACGCTGCAGACTTCAGCCTTTCTGAAAAGCTGCTGCGCGAATTTGACCCAAAGGTATTTCGCAAAGAGCATGATCTTGACGGCAGGTTTGTGATTACTTATGTAGGCGCACATGGCGTAGCCAACTACCTGGAGCAACTCCTGGATGCGGGCGAAGCGCTAAAAGATACCAACATGCTCTTCTTGCTGATAGGGCAGGGGATGGAAAAAGACAGGCTGAAAAAAATGGGGGAGGAACGAGGGATAACCAATGTGCGCTTCCTTGATGCAGTGCCAAAGGCCGATGTGTTCCGTTATATACTGGCATCTGAAATGGGGGCATCCGTACTGAAGAGGGTGGACACGTTTAAGACGGTGTACTCTAACAAAACATTTGACTACATGTCTTGCAAGAAGCCGATACTCATGGCTATAGACGGGGTTTCGCGCGAGTTGCTGGAAGCTGCTGGAGCGGGCAGCTATGTAGAGCCGGAGAATATAGGGGAGTACAACCGCATCATCCGTGAATACCTGAACGACCCTGCACGGTTGGCGAAAGAAGGAGAGAGCGGCTATAGGTTTGCCAAGGAAAATTTTGACCGGGAGGTGCTGGCAAAAAGGTATTTGCAGCAGATAGGGAAGGTGGTAGATCGCAATAGCAAACGGTAATCAATAGTTTAAATGCAACTTCCTTAACTTTACGAAGTGAACAACGACCAGCAAAACGAGAAAGGCCGAAACGCAATGCAAGGGAAAATGAACCTGCGCATTTTTAAGTCGTTTGAGGAAGCTGCTGAAGCAGAGGCGCTGGATAGTGCGCGTAAAGACCCCATGGAAGGGCTAAGAGAAACAGTGGAGCTGATACTAAGAACTTATGGCGTGACCCGTGCAGACCTGAGCGCGCGTAGAAAAGAGAAAATGCACATCACTATTACCCGACGCTCATGAACTTTTTTGCTGAATTACATCACGATCTATTGAAAATGCTTGCTGATGCAGGTGTTGACTACATTGTCATTGGTGGCTATTCTGTAATTTTTCATGGCTACAGGCGCACTACCGGCGATATAGATATATGGCTAAAGCCGGATAATGCCAACAAAGAAAAACTGCTGCCGGTGCTAAAGCAAATGGGATTTGATGATGATGAACTAGCGCAAGTGGCCAGTCTTGACTTCACACAACACATGGCCTTTAGCATTGGTGAAAATCCTGAAAAAATAGATTTTCTCTCACGCATCAGTATGATAAAATATGAGGATGCCGATAAGAAAAAGATCATAGCAGAAGCAGATGGCCTGCAAGTGCCATTCCTGCATCTTGATGATTTGATATTATCGAAAATAAATACCGGCAGGGCGAAGGATAAAGCCGATATTGATATGCTGCAACAAATAGAAAAAGCTAAACGAAAGCTGGAATAGAAGAGCAGGCATGATAATGAAATAGAAACCACGCCCTGCTAAAATTATTTGCTCAGCATCAACTCACTCAGTTCCAAGCCCTTGACTATAAGATCGATATTGAAATTTTCCTGCACGCCGTGCATGTTGCAGTCGTTATTGCCCAGGGATATGAGGAAGGCATCTATGCCCAGCACATTCTTAAAGTCGGCAACAACGGGAATGCCACCACCTACATTTTTGATCACAGGTTTTACGCCATATAGCTTCTCCTGCTGCTCCATTATTTTCAGTATCTCGGGGTCAGCAACATTTACTTTTACCGGGTACGACATTTTATCTACGGTTATGCTATAGTCGATATATGCCGGTGTGTTTTCGGCAACATACTTTTTAAAACGCTCCACAAATTGCTCCGGCTTTTGCGACGCCACGAGGCGGAAATTGATCTTGGCAAATGCCGTGGCGGGGATAATATTTTTATAGCCCTCGCCAGTATAGCCTGCCTGTATGCCGCTCACCTCTACGGCTGGCCATATACCTACCATGGTATGAAAGTCGTACTTGCCTATGGTGGCTTTAACGCCTGCGGTTACAATGGGGTCGTCTATTTTCAGCAGGGCGAGGTTGCGCTCTATTTGCTGTGGTGTTATTGGGTCTACTTCGTCGTAGAAGCCGGGTATAGTTACGGTGCCATCGGGAAGCAGCATTTTCGAGAGCAGCGCAATGAGCTCTTTTGTGGCGCTAGGCACACCGCTGCCAAACAGGCCTGAGTGCAGGTCGTTCTTTGCCGATGTGTACCTCAGTGTAAGGTTGCCACCACCGCGCAACGACTCCTCGATAGTGGGCGTACTGCCCAGTATCTCCCCATCTGATATAATGATCTGGTCGCACTTCAGCTTGCCGGCATACTTTGCTACCATATCGGTCATGTCGGGGTTGCTGGTTTCCTCGTTGCCCTCTATCATAAACTTGAGGTTGCAGCCCAGCCTGTTTTCTTTTATCAGTTGTATAGCGGTGTAGATGTGGATGAAGTTCTGCCCCTTATTGTCTACCACGCCACGCGCTACCAGGCGGCCATCGGCTTCGGTAAGCTCAAATGGTTCAGATTTCCAGCCATCTTCAAGGCTTGCAGGCTGCACATCGTAATGGCCATAGATAAGCTTTGTTTTAAGGCTATCGCCAGCATGATACTCTGCAAATACTATAGGGTTTGTAGCAGGTCCTTTCCATACCTCTACGTGAAATCCATTCTCGCTGAGCAATTTAGAAAGCCACGTTACCGTAGCATTGATGCCATCGGTAAATGCAGCATCGGTAGATATGCTTTTGAAGCTGATGTATTCGCGAAACATTGCGGTAAACTGGGTGAGGTCTTTCATTTTTTTGGGAATTGGGAATTTGGGATTAGGAATTTGGAATTTGGATTATTTAGTTGAGATAAGTTGTTCCTGCCTGCTAAGAGCAGGTCGCGACAACTTTTAGCCTTTCACTTTTAACCTTTAACTTATATAGACATCGCCACCATCTCGGCAATATCCAGCACCTTCACGCTGTCTTCTTTTTCTTTGTTCTTCACACCATCGGTAAGCATGGTCATGCAGAAGGGGCAGTTAGATGCTATGATGGTAGCGCCTGTTTCCAGGGCCTGCTCTGCGCGATCGAAGTTGATGCGGGTAGTGCCTGCCTCTTCTTCTTTAAACATTTGCGCACCGCCGGCGCCACAGCACATACCATTGCTGCGGCAGCGCTTCATTTCTATAAGCTCATTGTCAAATGCCTCCAGTACCTCGCGCGGGGCTTCGTAGATGCCATTGCCGCGGCCCAGGTAGCAGCTATCGTGGTAGGTGATCTTTTTGCCCTTGAATGCGCCACCGTCTTTCAGCTTTATCTTGCCCTCGTTTATCAGTTGCTGCAAAAAAGTGGTGTGGTGCATCACCTCGTAATTGCCGCCCAGCGCAGGATATTCGTTCTTAAAAATATTGAAGCAGTGCGGGCATATGGTCACCACCTTTTTTATGCCATAGGCATTGAGCGTATTGATATTGTTGTAGGCCATCATCTGGAACAGGAACTCGTTGCCCGCCCTGCGCGCAGGGTCGCCGGTACACATTTCCTCCTTGCCCAGTATGGCAAACTTTACGCCCACCTTATCCAGTATCTGCGTAAATGCCCGGGTTATCTTCTGCGCCCGCTGATCGAAACTGCCGGCACAGCCCACCCAAAACAATACCTCCGGCGTTTCGCCGCCGGCCGCATATTCGCTCATTGATCTTATTGGCATAGTGTAAAAATGTTATTTTATTCCTATTAATTTTTGGTGCCACTTAATATTTCGAAGTCGATTGACTTCAGTATTTAAGTTCTCTTTTTCAATTTCAAGCTCTTTTATACATTGCGATAATTTTTTGTCATTTTCTTGAAAGGCATTATTGAGCTTTGTTTTCTCCATTTCCTGAGTAACAACTTCTTTCTTTTTTTGTTCAAATTGGTGTGTAATGTGATCTACATTATTACTAAGCTCTTTATTGTTTTGCTTTAAACGTTGATTTTTCTCTTCTAGATCACTAATTCTTTTTTCAAATTCTCTACTTTTATCAAGAAGCAGTTTGAGAGCCTTATTTTGCTCATCTATTTTATTGCCATTCTGTTGATTTTTCGAATGAAGTGCCGAATTTTCCTGTAAAATAAGATTGTTTTTATTTTTAAGCGGGTCAAATTCTTTTAATAGTTGATTGGCAACATTCTTTGAATTGTGCAAACGTAAAAGGTGGGTGGAAAAATATCTTTTGAAAACATCTGTCTCTATGTCATTTCTGAACTTAGTTGCCAACGTAAAATTTTCAAATGAAGCATTAAAATCACTTGCTTTAAATGCTTCGCGGGCTTTTTTGTAATAAAAATTAGCCTTGCCATAGTTTATTTCTTGAACTATTAATGTAGTGGGCATTTCGTTTTTTGCGAATTTCAGTACTTGAGGGTCTGTTATTATTGCGTGTCTATCAATTCTTGATTTAAGTATTAAACCATTTATAGATGTACATCGGCTCAAGGCAACATACACTTGCCCTGAAGAAAACGCATTCCCCAAATCAGCTATCACCTTTTCAAATGTTAACCCTTGACTTTTATGTACCGTAATAGCCCAAGCCAATCGTAATGGGAATTGACAGAAAGTACCAATGTTTTGTTCTTCGATTCTTTTATACTCATCGTTCCATGAATAGCTTGTATTATTCCAGACTTCCTTTTCAACTTTGACTTCTGTTATTTCGTTGTCAACTATTAATTCAACAATTATTCCATCCTCTGCAATAGACTTTATTTTACCAATCTTGCCATTATGATAAGTTGGCAATTTATTTTTAATAAACATTATTTGCGCACCTTCTTTAAGTTGTAGAGTTCTTTCGGTTGGCATCATACTATCCGGGAAAGTGCCTGTTATTGTAGCCGCAAATATTTTCAATTCAGTTTTTAATTCCGAAAGCTTTGTAAGATTTGTGCTTTCTACGAGTCGATTATGTGTTGCAAGAGTAATATAATTAGAGTCTACTGGCGGTGAAAATGCAGGCGCGACTTTGTTATTAAGCTGGATAAGCTCGCTTTGTGTTATTTGATTTACGCGTATTTTATTAAGCAAGTCTATAAACTCTATTTCCGTTTGCCGGTATATTTTCTTTAGCTCTAAATATGATGGCTTATTTTGAGTGATTACTTTTGAACTAAAGAAAAACGGACTCTCATAAAACTGCTTTAGAATTTCCCATTCTTGAGCAACGGCTATCGGCGGTAACTGGAACGTGTCGCCTATTAATATAACTTGAACTCCACCGAAGGGTTCAGAAAGCCTCTTTCTATATACACGAAGTATCCTATCGATTACATCCAGTAAATCACACCTTACCATTGAAATCTCATCAATTATTAGGAGTTGTAGAGATTTAATAATGTTGAGTCTCTCCGCAGAAAAACCGAAATGATCATAGATTGTGCTTCGATCTGAATCATTGTCATCTGGCCTTATCCTTAGTCTTTTATCATTGGGTTCGTAAACGCTCGGTCGTATTTGAAAAAAGGAATGAATAGTTTGTCCTCCAGCATTGACTGCAGCTACTCCTGTAGGAGCAACAATAACCATGTGTTTGTTTGAATGCTGTTTGAGATATTTAAGGAAAGTTGTTTTGCCAGTTCCTGCTTTCCCCGTTATGTAGATTATGGGTTTATCATAATTGACAAATTCTGTTGCGTAATTAAACTCAACGTTTGTTTCATCTAACTCTATATTGTCAATGACTGTAGGCATTCATTTGCTTTCTGAATATTGTGTAATTACCAGTTTAGGCATAGATCAGTTTGCCTTTTGGTTCTGGAATATCACGTCCAAGAGATATTGCCGTAGCTATCCACTCCGCCATTATGGTCTGCACATTATCCACTACGTCATTATAAGATTCCCCATCTGCCATACAGCCAGGTAGCTCTGGCACCTCAGCGATAAAAGAATTATCGTCTTTACTCCAGTAAATAATTATTTCGTATTTATTCAGGTTCTGATCCATCTTGCCAAATTTTATATTTAAGTACTAACTCTCTTACTTGTTTCACCTGGTAAGATTTAGCCTTGCTGTTTTTGGGCTGTAGGTTTATGATCTCCACGACATCATTTTTTGTGAAAATATGATGGCTGCCATTAATTCGCTCGATAAATCCCAGTGCCAATAATATTTTTACCAGATCACCAAAATCAAAACTATTATCAGAATTTCCTAATACTAATTTCAATATCAGCTTATCAAATTTACTCATAAAAAGGTTAATAAAATTAAAATAGCCCCTACCCCTCATTTACCCACGCATCCCTATCATCCGGAGAAAACTTCCACGGCGCCATGTTGTTTTCTATGTTGCCAAACATGAGGTTCCATTCCTGGGGGGCGTTGCTTTCTTCCATTACCAGGTTGCGGCGCAGCTCTGTGATTATGCTTAGCGGGTCTATCATTACCGGGCAGGCCTCTACGCATGCCTGGCAGGTGGTGCAGGCGCGCAGCTCTTCTACGGTTATATAGTCGTTGAGCAGGGTTTTGCCGTCGTCTTTAAATTCTTTGTTGGCGGTTATGTTTTTGCCCACTTCTTCCAGCCTGTCGCGGGTGTCCATCATTATTTTGCGGGGGCTGAGTTTTTTGCCGGTCATGTTGGCCGGGCATACCGATGTGCAGCGGCCGCACTCTGTGCAGGAGTACGCATCAAGCAGGCTCTTCCAGCTAAGGTCGGTCACGTCTTTTGCGCCAAAGCGTTTATGCTCTGCGGGTTCGGCTGTGGCTGCAGGGGCTTTGTCGGGCTCCATCATGTAGAGCACTTCATTGCGTATCTCCGGCATGTTTTTCTCTTCGCCCTGTGGTATCAGTTTGGAGTAGTATGCATTAGGGAACGCCAGCAGTATATGAAAATGCTTGGAGTAGGGCAGATAGTTGAGGAAGAAGAATACCCCTATTATATGCAGCCACCAGCAGCTGCGCTCTATAGCTATGAGTGTGGGCACACTCATGCCGGCAAATATGCCCGTAAAGTTGTTGCTGATCCAGAATGCTGTGGTGTGTGTATAATGCTCTGCGTTCTGCGCCTGCAGGGCAAGGTCGGCAGTGTTCATGGTGAGGAACAGGGTCATGAGCACTATCTCTGTAATGAGGATGAGGTTGGCATCTTCGCGCGGCCAGCCGTTGAGCTCCTTCATATTCAGACGGCGCACTTTGAGTATATTTCTCCTTACCAGGAAGATAACGCACGATATCAGCACCAGCGCCGCCAGCACCTCGAAAAAGCCTACCAGGAAAACATACAGGCTGCCGAGCATAGGCGCAAACAGCCGGTGCTTGCCCAGTATACCATCTAGAAATATCTCCAGTATCTCTGCATTAATAATGACTAAGCCCGCATATACTGCCAGGTGCAGGAATGCCGGTATGGGCTTTTTGAACATTTTTTTCTGGCCTATAGCCAGCAGCAACATGTTTTTCCAGCGCTGGCCGGGGTTGTCGGTCAGGTCTTCATCGCGGCCCAGCAGTATGTTTCTCCGCATTTCACCCACCTTCCTTGCGAAAATATATACGGCTGCGGCGGCCACTATAATAAACAGTATCTGCTGTACTACATGCATGGGGCAGGCTAATTTTACCCCGAAAATAGAGCCTTTTGCGGGAAAAACATAACTTCTATTAGTCGTAAGTCGCTAGTTGTAAGTCCTAAGTCTGCGAATGTGTGGTGTTAATTTAAGACATAACCATTTTGATCTGAATTGTAGCGCCAGGGAACAACCGCCTGGCCTTACCTGCAATATTCAGGTGTATTGCAGCTCATTGGCCTTATTGTATCTTTAGGAAAAAATTGTTTAGGTTTGGGGCAATGAAAAAATCGCGATCATGAAAAAAGCAGTTGTTTTCATAACCCTATTGCTGGCAATGCTCACAGGCCGCCATGCGTGGGCGCAGGATATAGCCCCGCAAGACATGGAGAAATTTCACATAATGGAAGATTCCATGCTCACTACTGCGGATAGCATGTATGAGGCATTTATACCAGATACCCATACTTACTATGCCGAAAGGTTTGCCAAACAGCTGGTAAGAACGCTGAAGATTACCAACTCGTACTACTACCCGTTTGACAAGCTGAAGGAAAAGATGAACCTCATCTACTCTGATGATAATGCCTTCCGTGTATTCAACTGGGAGATACTGACCACAAAAGCCACCAAGCGCTACTATGGCGCCATACAGCTGCCACAGCCGCAACTGAAGCTATATGGCCTGCTCGACTACTCAGAAGAGATAGGCAAGGGCGCAGAAGACAGCATACTGACGCATGGTAAATGGTTTGGCGCACTGTATTACCGCATTATGGCCAATGAATTTAAGGGGCGCACGGTATATACGCTCTTTGGCCTTAACTCGGGCAATGCCATAAGCAACAAAAAGGTGCTGGACCCGCTGACCATAGATGCCAACGGTATCACCTTTGGCGCACCCATATTTGCTGTAGCCTCTGAGAACTACCCACGCCAGCGCATCAACCGGTTTGTGCTGGAATACAAGAAGGGCTCGCAGGTGTCTATGAACTGGGATAAGGAGCGCAACTGCATCATCTTCGACAAGCTAGTATCGCAGATCAACGACCCGCACCGCAAGTATACCTATGTGCCCAGCGGCGAATACGACGGCCTGCGCTGGAGCGAGGAAGGTTGGAACTATGTGCGCGACCTGATACCGGTGACCATAATGAAAGAAGGCCAGGAGCCACCCGGTGAGGCCAAATAACTGTGGCCTGTTACCATTTTTTTCTGTAAATTCGCACACTTTTTTAGCCGTAAACGCGGCTTAAGTAATCTGAGTGATCCGGCCCGGTAGCTCAGCTGGATAGAGCACCAGCCTTCTAAGCTGGGGGTCATTGGTTCGAATCCAATCCGGGTCACAAAAAATGAAAGCCGCTTCTGTAGCGGCTTTTGTCGTTACACCCTTATTGGATATCGAACCGCTATAAATTTATTGTGCGATACACTAAATTTACTTGTAAATAAACAAGATGAAGTATCTATTTTTAATAATCACTTTAATATCAAATATATCGTCAATGGCCCAGAATAATGTTGAAAAACAATCAATAATAAAGCAAATAGAATTGGATAGCTTTTCTAACCGGACTGCATATGAAATGGCTTCAAAGATTATTGAATTAGCAAAAAATCGAAATCAAAATATAGCTGTTGAAATAATGAGGCTCAACCATACTATATTCCTATACGTTGACGACAACCTTCCTGCTGACAAGCATAATTGGCTTAGACGAAAGGCGAATGTGGCAAAGCAATTTGAAGAAAGTTCTTTAAGTGTAAAAAATGACCTAAAGGAAGGTAATATGACTTTAGAAAAGACTTTTGGTCTTGATGAAAAAGATTTTATTGCTAAAGGAGGTTCAATTCCAATATTTATAAAAAACGTCGGAATGGTAGGAGTCATAACAGTTTCGGGTTTGCATGATGAAGAAGATCATAAAATAATTATAGATGCCTTAAAGGGTAAATTTTTTTAAAAAAAAATATGTCAATTAAACGGCTAAAAGTTTTACATCCGCCAAAAGTTGGTTCGAGAAACATCCAATCCGGGTCACAGAATATGAAAGCCGCTCCTGTAGCGGCTTTCAGCGTTATATCTTGTTCGGGTATCGAACCAATTTATGATTAAACTGGATTTTAATGTCTTGCAAGTGAGTTGTTGGCAGGCTACCCGCTGGCTAAGTCTCAACGCCAACGATGGAAAATAATTCCTAAACTTTTGTAACACCGCGTTTTTTCTCTTGTCCAAATAATGGTAACAATACAGTTGCCATTAAATCATCATAAAAAATGGACAAATTAAAAAACAAAATTGCCGTAATAACAGGCGGTAGCAGTGGCATTGGTTTAGCAACAGCCAAAGAATTTATCGCGAACGGCGCAAAAGTTGTAATTTTTGGACGAGGTAAGCAAGCGCTCAATGAAGCTGTAAGCGAACTTGGTTCAAACAGTTTTGCCGTGCAAGGAGATGTTTGTAAACAGTCAGATTTAGACAAATTGTTTGCTGATACGATAGCTCAATTTGGCAAAATTGACATCTTATTCGTAAACGCGGCACAAGCTAAATTGGCATCAATTGCCGATACAACAGAAGCATTTTTTGACGAAATGATAAATGTAAATTTCAAAGGTGCTTACTTTACTTTACAAAAAGCAATTCCTCATTTAAACAATAACGCTTCTGTAATTATCACAACATCCTGGCTAAATAGTGTTGGTTTTGGCGGAAGCAGTTTATTGAGTGCGAGCAAAGCCGCCTTACGTTCTGTGGTAAGAGTTGCATCTGCCGAATTAATGGATAGAGGAATCAGAGTAAATGCGGTAAGTCCGGGGGCGATAGGAACGCCACTTTGGGGTAAAATTGGGTTGCCTGAAGAAGTATTAAAAGCAGCAGGCGAAGCTATTACAAATCAAATTCCAGTTAAACGTTGGGGACGACCGGAAGAAATTGCTAAAACAGTATTATTTCTTGCTTCTGATGATTCAACATACATTATTGGCAATGAATTGACAGTAGATGGCGGTTTAAGACAAATTTAAAGTATAAATTTACTAAAGCAAACTTGATGGTTTGCTTTAGTTCTATTAAAAAATAATGGACAATCCTTTTCAAATAGACTACCCAGACCATGTAGACTCAGACTTGGTAACATTAGCAATTAGCGGTGATAAAAAAGCTTTACAAAACCTAATTATCAGGCATCAATTATTCGTTTACAACCTTGCATTAAAATTGACTAAAAGTATTGAAGATGCTGAAGACCTGACACAGGAAGTATTTATAAAAGCAATTACTGCATTGACAAAATTTGAAGGGAAAAGTAAATTCAGAACCTGGCTATACAGAATAACCGTAAATCATTTCTTAAACACAAAACAGAGTAAAGCTGAATTGAAAACAATAGACTTTGAAAATTATTTTAATTCAATTGACAATATCCCGGTTCACGAATTAAATACAACAGAAGAGGCGGAACTGACCGACACTATTGAAGAAATTAGAATAAGCTGTACCGCAGGAATGTTGCTTTGTTTAGACAGAGAACAGAGAGTCATATACATACTAGGCGAAATGTTTGACATTGACCATAATTTAGGTTCAGAAATTTTGGGAATCACAGCGGGTAATTTTCGTATCCGGTTAATGAGAGCAAGGCAAGACTTATATAATTGGATTAATAAAAGATGCGGGTTAGTGAATAAATCTAACCCTTGCAGGTGTGCTAAGAAAACAAGGGCATATATTGACGCAGGAATTGTTGACCCTAAAAATTTAATATTTAACACTCGCCACACGAAAAAAATATACGAACTATCAGAACAAAATGCTGTTTCAATCGCCGATACAGTTGAAGATTTGCATAGAAATATCTTTCGACAACACCAACTTCAAGAACCTTTGAAATCAACAGAAATAGTTAGCGAGATCTTCAATAATAATCTAATAAAACTGATCTTGAATTCATAAATTCAGCTGATCACTTTAAAATGCTCAGGTATCGATTCTTTGCCAAGGTACTCAGCTGACCCATCTATACTGAAGGGTGTTTGAAAATAGCCCCTTGATCAAATTGGGATAAAATTGACGTAATTGCGGTCCGCCAAAGCTTTGCTAAGCTATATACTAATCGATTTATTTCTTGTGTTTCCATTTGCTTTATTTTTAGTTTTTACGATCTTGATTAGATGAATGTGTGTTTTGGGAGAGGAGTGTATGTGTTTTTCCTGCTCTGCCTTTGCCTGGTGGAGGTGCAGTTGCGTATGTAATTGTTGGGGAGGATTGTTTGGGGAGGAAGAGGGGCTGTGTGGGTCATGCGAAAAATAGGCCAGTTTGCAACTAAGCTTTTCGCGTATGGCATACACCAGGTCGTCGTCTGCATTCAGTACCGCATATCCGTCCGGCTTCACAGAAAGCGCAACCATTGCTTTCACGTCGGCTAGCTGCTGCAATGTGTTTATCCCCTTGAGGTCCAGGTGGTCCTCCGCCACATTGGTGATTATAGCTACCTCACATTGGTCAAATGCCAGGCCTGCACGTAATATACCACCGCGTGCGCACTCCAGCACCGCAAGATCTATGTTTTCGTTCTTTAATACCGCTGCAGCCGATACCGGCCCACTGCAATCACCCTCTTCTACCAGCTCACCCTGTATATATATGCCATCGCTGCACGTGAAGCCCACTTTAAATCCGGCTTGTTTCGCAATATAGGCAACAAGCCGGGTAGTAGTGGTTTTGCCGTTTGTGCCGGTTACAGCTACTATTGGTATACGCGCAGCCGTATTTGTAAGGCTATTATTAGTTTGATCTTTGTTTGTAAGTCTGTCCGGTCCTTTACTTCGTAGGTCTTCGCCCATTCCTTGTTTAGAATTAATACATACAATTTACAGAGAAAAAACAACTATTGCCTTGCTCTAAAATAGATTTGTATTAATTTTTTATTATTCCCCTAAGCATTCCTCGCCGCCCTGCCAAACAGGAACGCATGCCCCTACCCGCACGGCTAAGCTTTCGCAATGCCGGGTCTCAACACCACAATTCCCACT
>JABDHF010000009.1 GCA_013285595.1 Bacteroidota bacterium | reverse complement strand
GAAAAGCGGCCTTGCTAACGGAATGTATATATTGAACCTGCGTTCAGCAAGTACAAACAATGTATTCCATGTAGTGATCGAGCAATAAGATCTGTGAAAATTACTAAAGACAAAAGGGAAGGGAGCCAAATTGGCTCCCTTCCCTTTTACATAATTTCATAGCTATTACAAACCGGCCATAGTCGGGGTCGTTGCCCCTATAATTGCTGCATTTAGCAGACTGATCTTTTAAAGCCCTTTTGCTTTTACTGTTTTAGCTGTATCTTTTTTTGCAGTTGCTTTTCTCTTTGTCTTTTCCATAACCATATTTTATCTGTGTTTAAAATATTGAATTTCCCGCTCATGCTGTTTGGCAGCGTCAAGTGAGTCGAATGTCCCTAGGTTTTTATGCTTGTTTGTTTTAGCATCTATTTTCCTGGAGTATATCCTGTATTTGCCGGATTTTAATTTGCGTATCATAGCTTGCATTTTATAGTTAAAATATAAAATATGATGCCACTGAAGCATAAACGATCGTTATAATTGCCGATCGATGAAAACATATAAATTTGCAATGCAGTAAAACCTTATCATTTTTTTCTTCTTTTTGTATTTTGTATTTGGTATTTTATTACCTTTGCATTCCAAATCTCAATTTTGCTCTTATAATAAGGTTGCATTGGGAGAAACAGTAGCCGTAAAAGGCGAACATTCGTTAACACCAAAAAATTAAAAATGGCTAAAGAAATCAGCGGCTTTGTAAAGCTGCAGGTAAAAGGCGGCGCAGCTAATCCTGCCCCACCAATCGGCCCGGCGCTCGGCTCTAAAGGCGTCAACATTATGGAGTTCTGCAAGCAGTTCAACGCTCGTACGCAGGACAAGGCAGGCAAAATTCTTCCGGTAACACTTACGGTTTACACAGACAAGTCTTTTGATTTCGTGATCAAAACTCCACCTGCTGCCGTACAGCTTATGGAGTATGCCAAGCAACAAAAAGGTTCTAAAGAGCCTAACAGGCAAAAAGTAGGTAAGGTAACATGGGCCCAGGTAGAAGAGATAGCAAAAGACAAAATGCCCGATCTTAACTGCTTTACGCTTACAAGCGCCATGAGCATGATAGCTGGTACAGCGCGCAGCATGGGTTTCACCGTGGATGGCACAGTGCCTGCAGGCATTACTGTTAAATAGTTAACAGCATTTTTTACCTTATTAAAACATTGTTGCAATGGCAATCACTAAAAAAAGAAAAGCTGTAGAAGCTAAACTTGATAAAAACAAACAATATTCTCTTGCTGAAGCTGCTGCTGTGGTTAAAAACATTAACCTCACTAAGTTCGACAGCTCAGTGGATGTACACATACGCCTTGGAGTAGACCCTAAGAAGGCTGACCAGGCCATCCGCGGTACCGTTACCCTGCCACATGGCACTGGTAAAACCAAGCGCGTACTCGTGCTTTGCACCCCGGATAAAGAAGCAGAAGCAAAAGCAGCAGGTGCCGATTTTGTAGGCCTTGATGAATTTGTATCTAAGATAGAAGGCGGATGGACCGACGTAGACGTAATAGTAGCCACCCCATCTGTGATGCCTAAAATAGGCCGCTTAGGTAAAATATTAGGCCCGCGTAACCTGATGCCTAACCCTAAAACAGGTACGGTAACTAACGACGTGGCAAATGCCGTAAACGAAGTTAAAGGTGGTAAAATAGCGTTTAAAATAGACAAGGCAGGTATCATCCACGCCTCTGTTGGCCGCGTATCTTTTACACCAGCCAAACTCGCTGAAAATGCACAGGAGCTCATCAATACCCTGGTGCGTATGAAGCCTGCAAGTGCTAAAGGCGCTTACCTGAAAGGCATTAGCATGGCTGCAACCATGAGCCCTGGCTTAACTATAGATACAAAAACTGTAGCTTAATAATTTGAAAATGTGCTGATTTGAAATGCTCAGATCATGCGAAAACGAAAAAATATTAAATAACTATTTGAAGATTATTGTAAATGTAAACTGGCATAGATTGTAAAGCCATTTTCAAATTTCCAAATTTTCAAATTTTCAAATTAACAACATGACACCTGCTCAAAAAAATGAGGCAATAGAAGTACTGAAGGGAAAATTCTCCCAGTATAGCAATTTTTATATCACCAATACCGAATCACTAACGGTAGACCAGGTGAGCAAGCTCCGCAGGCTTTGTTTCGAAAAGAATGTGGAAATAAAGGTTGCCAAGAACACCCTGATCAAAAAAGCACTCGAAAGCTTTAACGACGACAAATATGCCGGTATATATGAATCACTGAATGGCGTTACAGCGCTCATGTTCTCTGACTCGCCCAAAGAGCCTGCACTTATACTCAGCTCTTTCCGTAAAGACAACAAGCTGGAAAAACCAGTGTTGAAAGCTGCGCTGATAGATACTGACGTATTCACCGGCGATAACCAGCTCGTTGAGCTTACTAAGATCAAGACGAAGAACGAGATGATCGGCGAGGTTATCGGCTTGCTGCAGTCTCCTGCAAAACGCGTATTGGCTGCATTGTTGCACCACCACGAAAGCAAAGAAGGCGCTACAACAGAGGCGCCGGTTGCAGCAGAATAACTGGCAATTTGCCAATAAGACAATTCTATAATATTGAGTGCATAGACACCTTCTCAAATTACCGAATGTCACATTAAACACGGCTTCCAAGTCAATATATAGTTACAAGTAAGATTAAAGTAACAAGTAAACAATTTTTAAAAAAAAATAAAAAAATCATACAATGGCAGACATTAAAGCATTAGCCGAACAACTAGTTAGCCTTACTGTAAAAGATGTACAGGAACTGGCAAACGTATTAAAATCAGACTACGGTATAGAACCAGCTGCTGCTGCAGTTGTAATGTCTGGCGGTGGCGGAGCTGCTGCTGAAGCGCCGGTGGAAAAGACATCTTTCAATGTAATACTGAAAGCTGCAGGTGCATCTAAACTGAACGTAGTGAAACTGGTGAAAGACCTTACAGGCCTTGGGTTGAAAGAAGCTAAGGAACTGGTAGACGGCGCACCAAAGAATGTTAAAGAAGGCGTGAGCAAAGGCGAAGCTGAAGATATAGCTAACAAGCTGAAAGAGGCTGGCGCTGAAGTAGAGATCGCTTAATTTATTTAAGTTACACATTGCAATAAAAAGAGGCTGAATTATCAGCCTCTTTTTATGTTTGTTGTTTTGAGAAAGGTAACGATGTTATTTGGCAAGAGCAAAACCAAGCAGGATAACGGTCAGATGTTATTATCGCCCAGCTTATCCATCCAGTGAACTTCAGGTCCCTTTTTACCTGGCTTTTTATCCAGTATATAGCGTATAAGCAGGTAACCACCTATGCCAAATAGCTCAATGGTTACTACATGCAGCGGATTAGCCGAAAAGACCTGTAACATTTGCTGGGCAGCAACGTTCCTTGATTTTTGGTCTAAGGAAGAAAACTGGTCAAGGTTTATTGTATCTCTGCAAAAGCCCAGCACTACAACCATAACGCCTATAAACATCCCTGCTATATAAGCAAAGAATGTAATCAAACCCCATAGAAATGGATTTTGCTCCTTCGCTTTCGCCCTCATTCCATTCCTGTAAGACAGGAACGCCATCAACAACAGATCAAGCATATTATATATTTTTCATAAACTCAGTAACACTCTCCATTACATGGCTGATCTGTGCATCATTCAGTCCATGATGGCAGGCCAGCAGCATGCCACCCCGCATTACCTTATCCGCTTCCGGATAGCCGTTTGCAGACACCTTACTTGGTACATTCTTAAAGCCAGGCTGGCGAAGTATATTGCCCGTAAACACGGTACGTGTCTGTATATTCCTCTTCTCCAGGAATATCTGCAGGTCGCGGCGGATGAATGGTGCGCTTTCGCGTATGGTAGATGCAAATGCCAGCCAGCCGGTGCGTGAATTAGGCAATTGCTTTGGCAGTATAAAGAACTCCTCATACTGGGTAAAGAAGTCGCGCATACGCTTGTAATTCGCAGTGCGGGTATCTATGTTCTGCCCCAGCTTGTTCAGTTGTACTATACCAAACGCGGCGCCCATCTCAGATGGCTCTATATTATACCCCGGCTCTTCAAACACAAACTTGGCATCATAAGGTATGCCTTCTATTTCCACATTAAAGCGGTTCTCTATCTTTTCAGATTCTACGAACAGAGATGAGCTTCTGCCCCAGCTGCGCAGCAGGCGGCCACGGTTGTAAAACTCTTCTGTATTCACACATAGCATACCGCCATTACCCGCACAGTTAATGATGTGCGAACCATAAAAGCTGGTGGTGCTCATGTCGGTAAACCGGCCCGAGGATGCATTGTCTATTTCCGCGCCAAGTGTGTCTGCAGAGTCTTCCAGCACAAAAAGGTTGTGCTTATCGGCTATCTCGCGCAGTTGCTTCCAGTTAGGCAGGTTGCCTATCAGGTTAGGTATGATCATCGCCTTTGTTTTAGGCGTTATCATTTCTTCCACCTTATTAGCATCTACATTGTAAGTGCCTTCTTCCACATCCACAAACGCCGGCAGCCAGCCTTTCTTTACGATCGGCGCTACAGTGGTAGAAAAGGTAAGAGCAGGGGTAATGATCTCAGCACCCTCCTCATAATTCATAAGGTCTGCTGCAAGGTATAATGCAGATGATCCGCTGTTTACCATGATACCCTTTTTCTTGTTATAGAGGGCCGCTACGCGGTCTTCCATTTCGCGAACATGTTTGCCCATTTGCGTTGTCGTACGCAATACATTTACCACGGCTTCTATTTCTTGCTCACCGTGTACGGTTGTACCGTAAGGTACATAGATGTAGTCTGTCTGAACCATTTGTAAGGATTAGGATGCGAAAGTAACTGTTACATCGCAAATAATTAAGTTAAAAAATGTTATTATGTCGGCTAATGCCTGATTCAAACACAGTAATAATAAAAATGTAATTGTTGGAGAGTAAATTAACGATTGTATTTCTTCTTAGGTTTGCGGCTTGTGTGATGAATTGCAATAACATTTATTGTCTGCGCTCGTTTATTTATCTTATAAACTATAACATAGGGAAATCCACTAACCACCGCCTCTCTGCAAGAGCTGTTTTTTATCGAGTATAATTCCGGGCCGCTAACAATCTGCTGTAGCTTTTTATTTATTGCTTGAAAAAAATCTTCTTCTAACCCTTCTTGTTCCTTTAAATACCAATTGTAAGCTTCTTCATATTCTGCTTCCGCCTTGTTATGAATGGAAATAATATAACTCATTTGGTCTTAGCTTTTAGCTTGACTCTGTTCTGAACTTCTTCCCAACTGCTACCTTTTACTACGCCCGATTCCATCTCCGCAGCCCGTTTATTCATCTCCGCAACAAACTCCGGGTCTTTCCAATGATCGCCAGCTTCAACTTTCTCAACTATATCATCTTCAAGAAGCGCATATATAGCCTTTACTTTTTTATCATTAGCGATGTCAAGATAACTATGTAGCCTTTCTCTAATAACTGATGTTGTCATAGTAAATACAATTTTGCAAAAAACACTTTGCTACAACATTGCAGTTGTAGTCACTTGAGCTATTAAGACATTGTTTCAGCGAGCCACTTCTTCCTACCCTCCCCTGCAAACACATGACGTTCGCTATGGTATGATGAGCGTACCAGTGGGCCGCTTTCCACATAGTCCAGGCCCATTTTATAGCCTTCTTCCCGGTAAAAAGCAAATTCATCGGGATGCACAAAGCGTTCTACTGCCAGGTGTTTCTGGGTGGGTTGCAGGTATTGGCCCATGGTTACTACGTCACAACCATTGTGGGCCAGGTCCTGCAGTGTTTGCAGCACTTCTTCCTTCTGCTCGCCCAGGCCCAGCATAATGCCGCTTTTGGTGCGCATGCCGCCATCTTTAAGCCGGCGTATTACTTCCATGCTCCTGTGGTACTTAGCCTGAATGCGTACCTTCCGGGTAAGCCTTTCTACCGTTTCAATATTGTGTGATACAACCTCCGGCGCTACATCTACTATATTTTGCAGGTTGTCCCAGTCGCCTTTAAAGTCTGGTATAAGTGTTTCCAGGGTAGTATCGGGGTTAAGAGCCCGCACAGCTTTTATGGTATTTGCCCATATCGTAGATCCCCCATCCTTCAGCTCATCCCTGTCTACCGATGTTATTACTGCATGCTTCACCTTCATCAGGTATATAGCCTCGGCCACACGTTGCGGTTCGTCCCAGTCCACAGGCTCGGGCCGGCCTGTTGCTACTGCGCAAAACCCGCACGAACGGGTACAAATATTGCCCAGTATCATAAAGGTGGCTGTACCCTCGCCCCAGCATTCGCCCATATTAGGGCAGTTGCCGCTCTCACATATAGTGTGCAATTTATGCGTATCTACGAGACCGCGCACGTGCCTGAAATTTTCGCCCATAGGCAATTTCACCCGGAGCCAGTCTGGCTTTTTCACACGTTTCTCGGCATTGGCAACTGCTGGGCTGATCAGTGGTAATTCCTGCATAATTGTGTACAAAGATAAGCAAAACCGTTATCGTTTAAGATGCTTTTGGCAATACCCGCATTTGGCAAACTTATTGCAAAAGCTAGGCTAGTTTACCACTGCTATAGGGGCGCCTTATCTTTGCTCCTAATAAATTTGTTTATGTCGGCTTCTAATATAAATAAGAAAATATATTTATATAGTCCTTATATCATTGAATGCAGAATTCTGCGAAGTAAATATACAGAGCAAAACCAGTGCGAAACATAGCCACCCGCTCCCCCAAAAACATGGTAAAACGCGCGCCTGTATTGCATCTCAAATTTAGAATATACGAATTTAATATTAATTAATGCAATGGACGGATGGGATAAAAATGAATACAGAAAATATCGCAATCATTTGCAAACTTACTACTAATCACTATTGATCTAAGACTATAAAGAATTACCAGCGGCGGCCAAACTGCACACCTACAAATATATCGAGGAAATAAGGAACCGCCGGTTGATTAGCCAGTAGCTGAACGGCCTGCGTATAGTATTCAATATTAAATCCGGTTTCTACACCTAATACATTCTTTCTGTTGGCCGAGAAATCAAAATGCAGGGCAGACTTAAAATGGAATCCAGGAACAAATTTGATTTCGCTGAGGCCTTTGCTAAAGCCCGCGCTACCTTCTATCACGCCCTGGTTAAGAAAGTTTTCCTTCGTTGCATCGGTATATTTGATCGCAGAAGGGTCGCTGTATACATTGATGTAATACGGCTTTAATAACCCCAGCGCAAATCCTCCCACGTTTACCCAGTGAATAGAAACTGTACCAGGATCTGGCTTACCTACCAGCATTTTTCTAAATCCCCAGCCAAGCTTCAATGAATAAAAATTATTGATCTTGCCATATACATAGGTGTTGGAGCCCGATCCATCGCTGGCGTCTATCTTCTGCTCCTTAGGGTTTTTCTTCTCGGTAAACTCTATTTGCCAGATCCGTACATTATGGAACATATCGGCATGCCTTACATCTTTGGTCTTCACTTTCCCAATGTCAGAATAAATACTCCATCCATCGCTGTTTAGCCTGATGCCGCCACTTACCTCATGTTTTATTGGTTTAGGCCCTTTAGGCTTGGGGTGCTGTACCAGCGGCTGTAACTTTTTGCTCGTATCTGTAGAGCGGGTAACCACCTGCGCCTGTGCATATGATACAGCACAGCAGCAACCAACAACTAAACTTAGTATCCTGGCGATTTGGGTCATCTGCATACAGCATGTAATTTACTAATAATATTCAATATACAAAGTCACTATTTTATCATTAACTGCTTCTAACAACGTATTTTTAACAAAAAAAATGCCATGACATCAAAAGTTGTTTACATAGGCGATCTGAGAACAATAGCCACGCACGTACGGTCCGGTAACTCCATAGAAACCGATGCCCCGCTTGACAATCATGGGATGGGCGATCGCTTTTCACCTACAGATCTTGTAGCTACAGCGCTTGCTACCTGTATTGTTACTACCATAGCCATACTTGCGCCGAGTATAAACATAGAAGGTGCAGAATGTCAGGTAGAGAAGATAATGGTGGCTAATCCGCGTAAAATTGGGGAGATCGTTGTAACCATCGACTTCCCGAAAAGTGGGCCTTACACTGATGAAGAGAAAAAGCGGCTGGAGCAAATAGCCATCACCTGCCCGGTGCACCAAAGCCTGCACCCCGACTGCAAAAAGACGATCATCTTTAACTGGCCGAACGGATAATATTTAGCCCTATAGTGCATTCAAGGCAGCGTTTATTGCTGCAGTAGTTGTTGTATAGCTGCAGCTGTGCCTGCGACTGGGCTGCATTGCCAGCCTTCCAGCCGTTGGCATCCCATAGCTGGGTGATGTTGTTTTTCTCAGCAGGCACAGTTTCCAGCAGTTGAAGCGATTGCTCCTGCAGCGTATGCGTCCCCTGCTTGGCCGCATAGAGAAACTGTATGGGTGCAATAGTATTAATAATGATATTCTGGATAGAGGTCTTCCCTAGCGATTTTGGAGCAGCCTGTTTCTGCGCTACATCGAACTGGAAATGGTTGTCCCAATAGCTGCTGGCCGTCACATCCAGCAATGGCTCTATTTCCTTTACCGAATGGGTTTCTATGATCTGCGAAAACAAATGAACCGACTTGTGCAGCAGCGCTGCAAACTGTGCTATGCGTATAGTAGGAAAATTGGCTGGCCGCATGCGCAGAAACTTCCACAGGTGCTTGGTTACCGGTCTCAGCTGATACTTTTTGCGAAGGTAATCGTACTCCCTTTGTAACTCCCGTGGGTAGTCGTCGGTAAAGTCATCATCCATCATACCCGCCTGTCCAAACAGCAAAGCCTCTACCTGCTCCAGGTCTTTATGTTTCGCCAGTACATTTAGCGGCAACGACTGCGCCAGCATAAGAAATGGTGTGGCATTCGTCTTAAACCCAAAATTCGCCGCCATGCGCCAGTAGAGCAGGTTTCGCCAGTCTTCGGCCGAGTTTTCCAGCAACACATTCCAGTCGGCAAGCTTTTGCTCCCACCGCTCCGCAAGTAGCCTGCTCAGCCACCCTTCCTTGGTTATATCCTTCACATTGGTATGCTGTCCTGCACATGGCAATTTTTGTGGCGCCAGCATAAGGCCCGAGTACTTCGTAATGATATGCTGTGGAATATGATCCCTCAACACAAGTACGGGTGTATTATCAGCTACATTAGGAATGTCATTTTCGTAGACTACATGCAGTGCAAGGTTCTTATAAGCGGCATCGCGCTGGTGGCCATGTTTCAGCCAATCGCTGGTTTTTATATGCAGCTCTACATTCCCCACTAGGGTTGTAGAGCCCACCTTTATTTTAGCCTCAAGAAAATCAGGCCCGGCATCTTTATTCAGCTTGCCCGGGTAGATAACAGTCAAAGGCTCTCCTTCCGCAGTGTGCAGGCCTATAAGATTATACAAACTGTATTGCCAGATAAACTGGAAGAGGGCTTCGTTCATTTTGTCTATTTCAAGTCGAGAATATGTTGCTCCATTTCCTTCTGATACCTCCTGGCCTCCTCATTCGCCCGCTCTGCAAAAGACGTATCATTTGCCGCAAAGATGATCCCGCGCGATACATTAATTAACACTCCGGCATCTTTATTAAAAGCATTGCGGCAAACGGTATCCACATCCCCACCCTGCGCACCTACTCCCGGCACCAGGAAGAAGTGTTCCGGCAGTAATGCCCTTACTTCCTGTAACTGCTCTTTACGGGTAGCACCTATTACAAACATCAGGTTCTCGGGGCTGCCCCACGACGCCACTGTGCGCAATACTTTTTGATAGAGCAATTCATCCCCACTCTGCTGCAACTGAAAATTGGCGCTACCGGCATTAGAGGTAAGCCCAAGCACTATGGTCCATTTACCAGGGAATTGCAGGAACGGCTTTACGCTATCCTCGCCCATATATGGCGCTACGGTAACACTATCGAAGGGGTATGTATGAAAGAAGGTTCGGGCATATTGCTCTGAAGTATTGCCTATATCTCCCCGTTTTGCATCGGCTATAGTAAAAATACCTTTGGGTATGTATTCCAGTGTTTTCTGCAGGCTTATCCAGCCGTTTATGCCCTGGGCCTCGTAAAAGGCAGTATTTATCTTATAAGCCACCGCATATTCTTTGGTAGCGTCTATGATAGCTTTATTGAATGAAAATACGGGGTCTTCCTCAGTTAACAGATGTTTGGGGATCTTCGTAATGTCCGTATCCAGCCCCACGCACAGTACCGACTTCTTAGTGAAAATGGCATTAATTAATTCAGAACGATTCATGGGTTAAAGATAAATCTTCATCTGAATAAATGTAGAGGAGGGCTTAGAGAGAATTTAGGAAATTGGGTAACTAAGTGAAAAGGGTTTATAGGGGCCGGCACTAACTGAAATAACAATATCTGTGCCAAAAATTATATTTCTTGTAAAATTGACAGCTATTTTTTAAAAATACCAATGGGTATCAAAAAAAGTGCGCTCCGTATAGAGCGCACGTAGTTTACAAAGTGTTAGGAGTTATAGGATCACACACACTACATGTACCTTAAAAATCATACCAGCTTTTCAAATATTTTTTCTTTTCAACCCAAAAATTCTTAAGCCATTGTTAATCACTATTGATATTTTTGCAGGAGATTCAAATGGGCCATGCGTATACTCCTTTACTTTTTGGGCATAATTATGCTTTTTTCCTCGTGCCAGATATATACTGCTCATATTGTTACCACAAAACCGCAACCCTACATCCAGCTAATGGATGGCAAAGTGATCAAGGCGCCTAAAATAGAGTGGAGCTTCGAGAACTTTCAGAAAGAGATGGTGGTGAAGGGCCGGGTATATGATGCGCACGATATTGCTTTTTACAGCGATGGGAACAACAGCTTTGCCAATGTGCATGGCCGCAATTTTGCCGAAATGATCTCAGAAGGCAAGATCAATGTGTATAAAACGCAACATTTTAAGATACTTACCGGTAAGAAAACAGGATATGGAGCAGGCCCATACCTGAGACACAACAGTATTCTGGACCACTACTACATCCAGAATATGCAGGCCCGCAACAAAAGAACCGTGGTAAAGCTGAACTATAACAACCTGAAGATATTAATCCCTTACGATGCAGTAGCATACAACTACCTTAATCAATATAAACATCAAAGAAAATTCTCTACTGTAACGGGGTGCATAGGTGTGGCAGCTATTATTGGTGGCTTTGCGCTAACCAATATAAAAGGAGGGAAAACCAACTACAAAGGCTTAGGCTTAGCTACAATGGGTGTGGGCGTAGGCATAACCGCCGCCTCATTAGCTTTTAAAATACCTTATAAAAAACGATTATTCAGGATAGTTGATTTTTATAATTAATTTATCCAGGTGGCGTATATAGTATTTACCCCAATCCTTATATAATATTTCCTCTTTGGTATGTGCAAAAATTCTTCCTTATTGTTAGTTCAGTATGAATATTTTTGCACACTATAAATAACCGGTAGCGTACTTTAATGAGTGAGAATAATGATTTTGCCGGGCAGAGCTCGGTAATGATAAATGACATGTACCAAAGCTGGTTTCTCGACTATGCCAGCTATGTAATATTAGAACGTGCCGTGCCTGCCGTGGAAGATGGCCTGAAACCTGTGCAGCGCCGCATACTGCATGCCATGAAGGAAATGGACGATGGCCGGTTTAATAAGGTAGCTAACATTATAGGCCAAAGCATGCAGTATCACCCGCATGGCGATGCCTCTATTGGTGACGCTATTGTGAGCCTGGGGCAGAAAGACCTGCTGATAGAGACACAGGGAAACTGGGGAGATGTGCGCACTGGCGACAGCGCAGCCGCAGCAAGGTATATAGAGGCCCGCTTGTCGAAGTTTGCACTTGAGGTGGCATTTAATGCAAAAACCACGGAGTGGCAGCTAAGCTACGATGGCCGTAAGAACGAGCCGGTCACCTTGCCCATGAAGTTCCCATTGCTGCTTGCACAAGGCACGGAAGGTATTGCCGTAGGACTTTCTACAAAGATATTACCCCACAACTTTTGCGAACTGATAGAAGGTGCGATAAAACACCTGAAAGGAAGGAAATTTGAACTATACCCCGACTTTATGACCGGGGGAATGGTAGATGTAAGCAACTATAACGATGGTGCGCGCGGAGGTAAAGTGCGTGTACGGGCGCGTATAGAGGAAGTAGATAAAAAGACCCTTATAATAAAAGATGTTCCCTACGGCATCACTACCACACAGCTTGTGGATAGTATACTTAAAGCGAACGATAACGGCAAGATCAGGATAAAAAGTGTGATCGATAATACCGCAAAAGATGTGGAACTGGCGATACAGCTTACTCCCGGTGTTTCTACAGACCAGACCATTGATGCGCTTTATGCGTTTACCGACTGCGAGATATCTATCTCCCCAAATGCTTGCATCATCATTGCAGATAAACCTCACTTTGTAGGTGCCAGCGACTTGCTGAAACACTCGGTAGACCATACAAAAAAACTGCTGCTTCGTGAGCTGGAAATAAAGCTGGGCGAGCTGGATGAAGACTGGCACTACTCCTCGCTGGAAAAAATATTTATTGAAAAGCGCATTTACCGCGATATTGAGGAAGAAACTACCTGGGAAGGAGTGCTGAGAGCGATAGACGATGGACTGAAACCATACAAGAAGAAGCTGCGCCGCGCTGTGACGCAGGAGGACATTGTAAGGCTTACAGAGATACGCATCAAGCGTATAAGTAAGTACGATACCTTTAAAGCAGACGAGCATATAAAGGGCGTAGAAGCAGAGATAGAAGAGGTAAAGAACAACATTGCCAACCTCAACGACTATTCCATTCGCTATTACGAAAACCTGCTGAAAAAGTACGGCAAAGGCCGTGAGCGCAAAACAGAGATACGCCCATTTGAGACCATACATGCCACTACGGTAGCCATTGCCAACACAAAGCTATATGTAAACTATAAGGAAGGTTTTATAGGCACCGGCCTGAAAAAAGATGAGTTTGCATTCGACTGCTCAGACCTGGACAACATCATTGTGTTCCGTAAGGATGGCAAAATGCTGGTTTCCAAAGTAGCCGATAAAAACTTTGTTGGCAAAGACATTATTCACCTGGCCATTTTCCAGAAAAATGATGAGCGTACTACCTACAATATGCTCTACATGGATGGCAAGACCGGTATTACCTACGGCAAACGGTTTAACGTAACCGGCATAACCCGTGATAAAGAATACGACCTCACCAAGGGCAATGCAAACAGTAAGGTGCAATACTTCTCTGTAAACCCTAACGGCGAGGCAGAAGTGCTGGTAATAACCCTACACCCCGGCAGCAAGGCCCGGGTAAAACAGTTGGATTATTATTTTGAGGAACTGGAAATAAAAGGCCGTGCCGCACAAGGCAACCAGGCGACCAAATACCCTGTAAAAAGCGTACGGTTCAAAGAAAAAGGCCGCTCTACCCTCTCCGCCCCTAAGCTATGGTACGATGCTACCATAGGCAGGCTGAATAAGGATAGTAATGGCCAGTTGCTGGGAAGGTTTGACGAAAAAGACAAAATAATTGTGTTTTTCAAAGACGGAACTTATGAGATCACTGACCATGAGCTGACTAACCGGTATGATATAGACCATGTGCTGATCATAGAAAAATTTGACCCTAAAAAGGTTATTTCTGCTATTTATTATGATGCCAAGTCTAAGCAATTCAATGCCAAGCGCTTCATGATAGAAAGCACAACCCTGAAAAGCAAGTATTCTTTTATAAAAGAAGGGGAAGGAAATTATCTGAAGCTGGTAACAACCCAGCAGGAACCGGTGGTAATACTACGGACAGGCAAGAAAAAATCTGAGCTGACCGAAGAAAAAGCGGCATTGCATGAAATGGTAGACATTACCGGGTGGAAAACAATAGGTACCGCCATTGGCGGTGATGAGCTAAAAGAAATATCATTAATTCCGGAAGCAGACGATGAAACCGGGGAGCCGGATGCGCCTACATTGTTTTAGGCCGTTACAATACAAAAATGTGAAAATAACAGGCCTGTGGCTGAAACTTAGTTTGTTAACTTGCTACAGGCATGAATTTTTACAAAAATTATTACCTTCACGTATGAATGTTATAGCAGAGAATATATAAATGAAAAAGATAGAACTGGAAATAGTAGCATTATCTCATAGTATTACCCAAACACATTCATATGCAGTGGTGCTGGGTGAGGTAGACGGGCTTCGCCGCCTGCCGATAGTAATTGGTGGTTTTGAAGCCCAGGCAATAGCTGTGGCGCTGGAACGTATGCAGCCAAGCCGCCCCCTTACCCACGATCTTTTTGCCAACTTTATGACCACCTTCGGTATAGAACTGACCGAAGTTATCATCTACAAGCTGGAAGAAGGTATCTTCTTTTCAAAACTCATTTGCCGCCACGATGGCGATAGCATTGAGATCGACAGCCGTACATCCGATGCCCTGGCTATGGCGGTAAGGGCTAACTGCAAAATATACACCTACGAAAATATACTGGAAACTGCAGGCCTGTACCTGGAGCAAACCGAAGGCGCAGTAGAGCCAACCGCCGACACGAAGCCAAACAAAGTGCCGGTAACCAGTAAGTCGAATATCGACGCCGACATGAAGAATATGAATCTTGAAGACCTGAACAAACTGCTGCAGAAAGTGCTGGAGCAGGAAGACTATGTGAGGGCTATCAATATCCGCGACGAGATCAACAGCAGGAAGAAAAACAACAAGTAGTAAGGAATTTAAACTCCGCAAGTCAAATGCCATCTAACAAAATGACATTTGGATGAAACTATTTACTATCGTTTAACTTCGCTCATCAATTACATTTGTTAATTTCGTTTACTATAAGTTATTTATTTCCTTTTAAATACTACTGGCCCATGCGTAATGCCCTTATATTTTTTTGTGTATTGCTTTGTTGCAGTACCAGTGGTTTTGCACAGCGAAGATGTGGTATAGCAGCAGAAAAGGCAGCCCTTATTGCAAAGGATGCCACTTGGGCACCGCGAATTGAAAAGCAACGGGCATCCTTGCAAATAGTTGCCGGTAACTACAGGCAACAGAAAGATAATGGAAGCGCAGCAAGAACCACTTCGGTATCGGCCATTCCTGTTATTTTCCACATCATCGTTACCAATACACAATTGGCGCAAATGGGCGGCACAGATGGGATAATGGCAAGGCTCAACTCGCAGATAGACGTAATAAATGAAGACTTTAATAAAAGCAACCCCGATGGCTCGCTTATTCCATCTGGCTGGACATCATTATACGGCAACGCGGGTATTCATTTTGCCCTCGCTCATACCGCGCCAGACGGGTGGGGCACATGGGGGTTTGAGCTAAAAGTTCTTCCGGGTGCATCTGGCGGATTTAGCAAAGGTTTCGATCTGTCTTGCAGCGGTGCAAAACATGCTTCCTCAGGCGGATTTGACGCCTGGGATAACACAAAATACCTGAATGTCTGGTGTGTTAATTTCTCAGATGATACCGGACTTCTGGGTATCACAGTTCCCCAGTCATTTACTATTGGTAGTGGGGCCATATCTGCAAGCGAAGTAGGTATTGCCATCAATTTTCTGGCCCTTGGCCGCCGTTCATCTTCATCCGATGTTTATGTGCCTACCGGCTGGCTTACCGATTATTATGACAAAGGACGAACACTGACTCATGAACTAGGCCACTTTTTTGAAATTTGGCATACATGGGGCGATGACGGTGATGCTTGTTCTTTTAGCGGCGGCCGGGACGATGGCCTGGACGATACGCCGCCTGAAGGAGGCCCGCATTTTTATGACTACCCCCCCACAATACCTGGCGGCACATATAATGATACCTGCAAACTCAATGGTCTCGTAAATACGCAGCCATTCGGTATTGCAAGCCTGGATTTCATGAATTACACTGACGACATTGCCATGCACCTGTTCACGTCAGACCAGGTTGCCGCTATGGATGCTATGGTGCTGGTGCCACCATCCGGCACAGGTACCGGCGCCGATGGTCAGGGTACTACAGGCGAGAGCTTCTCATTAACGCAAAATCCTGCATTAACATCCTGGCCGGAAAAAGTACAGCAAACCGTAGCGGATAATTTCTTAACTGTTTCGCCTAACCCCACCTCTGGTGTCATAAATATTAAATTCGATATGCAGTCAAGCCAGTTGAACAGTATCAGCGTTATAAATATCCTTGGCGAGCAGGTACAGCAAATAAATACTAATAGCTCGCAAAAAGACTTTTATTCTATAGACTTATCAGGAATGAGTAAGGGTATTTACTTTGTTCGCTGTAACTTCGCTTCCGAAATTATTACACGGAAAATTTTGTTACAATGATCGGTAAGCCATTAAGTCTTTCTACAGTATTACAACAATCACATTTAGATACATCACTGCTTGCAATAGCGGAAAAAGTACAAAGCAAGGAACGCCTTACTGAAGAAGAGGGCGTTCTTCTTTTTGAAAAAGGAGAGCTGGGATTCGTTGGCGCCCTGGCCAATCATATTGCCGACGATCTGCACCACGGCAAAGTGTATTTCAATCGTAATTTTCATATTGAACCGACTAACGTCTGTGTGTTTACCTGCAATTTCTGCTCCTATTCCCGCCTGTATAAAAACCGGGATGATGGATGGGAGCTGACTATGGAGCAAATGCTGGACATAGTACGCAAGTACGATGGGCAACCGGTGACGGAAGTGCATATAGTAGGTGGCGTACACCCTAAAATGAACCTGGAGTTTTTCTGCGAGCTGCTGAGCAAAATAAGAGCGCACAGGCCAGATCTGCATTTAAAAGGCTTCACCGCAGTGGAGCTTGATTATATGATCCGCAAGGCAAAGCTCTCAATAGAAGACGGTATGCAACGCCTGAAGGATGCCGGGTTGCAATCAATGCCCGGTGGTGGTGCCGAAATATTCCATCCTGATGTGCGCAACGTAATTTGTGCAGATAAGGTAGATGGCACGGGCTGGCTATACATTCACGAAACAGCGCACAACCTGGGTATGCACTCAAATGCCACCATGCTATATGGCCATATTGAAAAATATGAGCACCGTATAGACCATATGAGCCGCCTGCGCCAGTTGCAGGACAGAACCGGCGGCTTCAATTGCTTTATACCACTTAAATTCCGTAATAAGGATAATGATATGTCGCACATATCAGAGTCTACCATTGTTGAAGACCTGCGGCTGTATGCTATTTCCCGCATTTTCATGGATAATTTCCGCAACCTGAAAGCCTATTGGCCAATGCTGGGAAGGCAGACCGCACAACTCACATTATCCTTTGGTGTAAACGACCTCGACGGTACCATAGACGATACCACCAAGATCTACTCCATGGCTGGAGCAGAAGAGCAAAAACCATCGCTCTCTACAGAAGAATTGTGCGATATGATAGATGCTGTGGGCAAGATACCAGTAGAGCGTGATACCTTGTACAACGAGATAAAAGTGTACAGCGAAGTAACTCAATAACTCTAACACCATAAAACAATTAACTATGCCAGTCACCGCACTCGACAAAAGAACAGCGCTTGTAATTATCGACCTGCAAAAAGGAATAGCCGCGTTTCCTGTTGTTCCCGGTACCGGAGCTGAAGTAATAACCAGGTCTACAACGCTGGTAGATGCTTTTCGTAAAGCAGGCCAACCGATAGTGTTTGTGAATGTAGTGCCTGCACCCTCTCGCGAGGATCACCGCGCTGATGCCAAAATGCCGGCAAGACAGTTTAGCCCAGATTGGGCGGAAATAGTACCGGAACTGGGAGCCGCAAATACCGACATATTTATCACTAAGCATACCTGGAATGCATTTTACGATACTGCGCTTGATGAACAATTGAAGAGCCTTGGTGTAACAGGTATTGTACTGGCAGGTATAGCTACCAGCATAGGTGTGGAAGGTACTGCCCGCGCAGCCTACGAAAGAAGCTACAATATCACTTTTGCCAGCGATGCCATGGCCGATATGAATATTAAGGCGCATGAAAATAGCCTTACCGTTATTTTCCCGCGCATTGGCGAGATCGATACTACAGAGGCAATAATTGCAGCATTGGGCAAATAGTTCATATATTGATCTGCAACAATGAAAGCCCACTTAAAAGAAGTAACAGACCGTATCAATAATACAGACAGTGCGATACCCGCACAGCGTGCGGCTTTCAAAAATGGCTACTCATTTTCAAAGGAAATCTTTGAAACCCAGCTGCCTAAGTGGGACTACATTTGGAAACATTCCAATAATTTCAGGGCGCAGATACATGCTTATTTCTTCCTGGAGCAATATGTGAAGCGGAAAGAGTTGCATGCCCAGGTATGGGCCACATCAGTATCGTGGCAGGAAGAGGTAAACGACTGGCCCCTGTGCGATTCGCTTTCAAAGCTTAATACTAAAGTACTGGAAACTTACCCGGCGGAAGTGTATAAGCAGCTTGAAGCATGGAACAAACATGAAGACCTGTGGAAGCGTCGTCAGTCGGTAGTAAGCCTGCTCTACTATAGCCGCACCAAAAAAGTATATATCCCGTTCAAAAAGATCGAAGCACTGGTAGCGCCGTTGCTCGGCGATAAAGAATACTATGTACAAAAAGGTGTGGGCTGGACACTAAGGGAGATGTACAATGTGTACCCCACCGAAACACTGTCCTTTCTACAACAGCATATTAAAGAGATCAGCGCCATTGCATTCACCATCTCTATTGAGAAACTGGATGAATCGAAAAAAGATCAGCTAAAGCAACTAAGAAAAGGCAGATAAGCCTAAAAGTTATCCAGGCTCTTCTTAATGATACCAATACACTCATCCACCTGCGCTTTAGTAATAAGCAGTGGCGGTGCAAAACGTATTCTGTCGCCATGAGTAGGTTTTGCCAGCAGGCCATTTTGCTTCATTACCATACATATATCCCAGGCGGTATCCTTATCGGGGTGCTCTATAACTATGGCATTAAATAAGCCTTTACCCCTCACTATCGCTATATGTTCGTTATTGATCGCTATTAGCTCTTTCCTGAAGTGCTCACCTAATACTTGTGAGTTCTTAGCCATCTTTTCATCCACCAGCACCTGTAGGGCCGTCATAGCTACCTTGCAGGCAATGGGGTTGCCACCATAGGTAGATCCATGGTCTCCTGGCTTTATGGTCAGCATTATCTCATCATCGGCCAGCACTGCCGATACCGGCATTGTTCCGCCCGAAAGCGCTTTGCCAAGCAACAGTATATCAGGCCGCACATCTTCATGGTCGCAAGCCAGCATTTTGCCGGTACGGGCAAGCCCTGTCTGTATCTCATCAGCTATAAACAATACATTAGCTTCTTTGCATAAAGCAGCTGCTTTTGCCAGGTAGCCCTCATCAGGCACTACTACCCCAGCCTCTCCTTGTATAGGCTCTACCAAAAAGCCCACAACATGGCTATCCTGCAGTGCTGCCTGTAATGCAGGAATATCATTATAAGGTATTAGTTCAAAGCCTGGCGTGAACGGCCCAAAGTTTTTTCGTGAACTTTCATCGCTGCTAAAAGAAACAACGCTGATGGTACGCCCATGAAAATTCTGCTCACAGGTTATGATCTTCGCTTTATTCTTGGGCACTCCCTTTACTTCATAGCCCCACCTGCGGGCAAGTTTCAACCCCGTTTCCACGGCTTCCACTCCCGTATTCATTGGGAGCACCTTATCGTAACCGAAAAACTTGGTTATAAACTCAGCGTATTCACCCAGCACATCATTATGAAATGCGCGCGATGTAAGTGTAAGGCGCTGCGCCTGCTCTATAAAAGTTTCAATGATCCTTGGGTGGCAATGCCCCTGGTTAATAGCAGAGTAGCCGGAAAGAAAATCGTAGTAGCGCTTATCATCCACGTCCCATACAAATACGCCCTTGCCCCTGCTCAGTACCACGGGCAAAGGGTGGTAATTATGCGCTCCGTAAAGCTCTTCTTGCTCAAGAAATTGCTGGGTTAGTGATGTCACGTTTTTAGTAGCAGGCATAGTGCAAATCTACAATTTAATTACGATAGTTATAAGCCCGCCTGTCAAGCCTTTGCTCCATTATGGTGGTGCGCGTTTTCGGGGAAAGAAACCATTTCAAGTGCGTTTATTTTGTCAAGCTCCAGCAACGTATACTCGCCGTCTGCCGCCCTGTTAAACATCGGCAGAAACCTGGCGCCATAGATCAATTGCTGGTAGGTGTATGATGTTCGTTGTTGCACCGTATTAGAGAAATGATCATCAAATGCTTTAATGATTACGATCACTTCCATTTTAGTATTGACTACATCCTCTTGTGTATAATTGTATAGCGGGCTTTCTTCATTTATTGCATGTACTATCGTCCAGCTCAGTGCCAGGGAGTTTACCTTTTGTATTTCCAGTTTCAGCGGGTAAAATCTCGTTACTATTTTACCATCCTCGTTTACATGCATTGCCAGGGTCAACTGGGCATCTACATCCGTCAGGTGGTTATTTTTATAAGTAGCAACCCGAAGCATGAGTGCTTTACCATCTTTATAGGGCGATACCAGTATATTAGGGCTAAACAAAAGATAAGCACGAGGGCGGGAAAAACGTCCATATATAAGGCCCGTCATCACCGCAAAGATCAATATGCCTACTAATGATTCTATAGATGCTATGCTATTGGTCAGCATTCCGCTCGGCGCTACCCTGCCGTAGCCCACGGTGGTCAATGTTTGCGAACTAAAGAAAAACGCTTCCATAAACTTATCGAAATAAGTTTGTGCCTGGTCGCCACCCACCAGGTGTTCTACCCCCGTCAGAAAATAGATCAGTGCAAATATTAAATTGATGCTCGTATACCACAGCAAAACAAAAAAGAAAAAGTGCCTTGGCTTCATTCGTATCAGTGTATGATACACACTGGTGCGCTCCCATATAGGTATACCTCTTTTCTTCAGGTTGGTAGAGCCATCAGAGTTGATAAGCCTGCCACCTTCCACGCTGCTATTGGGGCCAAAGCCCGTATTCTCTATATCGCGCAGCCGTTGCCTGTTAGGAGATACTGACATCTTTTCTTTGCATTTTAAATTCAATAACCAGCGACACGGCAGTAGCCATGATCACCATCACTGCGCCCATAACTAAAGTTAGCATATTCTTCCCGGGAAAGTAAAGGTCATCAGCGTAGCGAACGGCAATAAATAACAAGGCAAAGATGATCAGCTTTATCAGCCAGTTCGCATAAGGAATGAGTTTTAGTGGGCTTGTCCCCAATAATCTCGCCGAATAAAATAAATAAAATGCGGCCTGCAGATAAGTAGTGATCACAAAGCTCAATGCCACGCCGGGCAGTCCCAGCCATTGATACAGCGGATACATGAGCAGGCATGCCAGTAAAATATCAGCTATAGCGCCAGCATTGATAATATTGCCTTTGTGCTGCCGTTGCAGCACAGTGGTAAAACTATATGCCCGTACAGGCAACACAAATGTCGCAACAAGAAAAACAGGTATGGCAGCAATATACTTTTCGGAAAGCAATCCTATGATCAGCTCATTTCTAAAAAAAAGCAGAAAGAAAAATAATGGAAAAACGATGCACGATAATATCCTGCCTGAATAATTCATCAACAATATGGTGTCTGTAGCTTCATCGTGCGGCTTGCCTGCCGCGAGTTGTATCAGCACTGCACTTCCGGCAGCGCTAAGCAGCAAAGGGAGGAAAGGAATATTCTGTGAACCATTGTAATAAATAGCCGATAACTGCGCCGTTAATACAATTGAAATAATAAACTTATCAATATAGCTAAATAGCACTTGCAATATGTCATACACCCCTAGATGCAACCATAATGATCTTGTATTGCCTGCCAGTGATTCTATAGCTATATCCTGAACGGGCTTCTTCATATTGGCCGCAGTGATACCAGCATATACAAGGAACCTGGTAGCCGTTAATATCAATAAATACAGGAACAACTCTTGCAACGAAAACCCATGATCAAGCACATATTTGTGTATCGTACAAAACACTGCCGCATAAACTATATTAACAGCAATAAGACACTTATAATTACCCGAAACAATAAGAAACGACTCGAAAATAAAAGTGAGTGAATAACAGAGTATAAAAAGAAAAGGAACAATAAAAGAAATGCCGATGGCATTGTGTTGCAGCAATGCAAACACCCCACTCAGAGCTGTAGCCCAGGCAAAATACAAAGCAAAATGCTTCGTGGTTATTTTATTAAACAACCCTACAATGAACGCCTTTGGATAGGTAATGATGAGTACATGAATGCCAAAACAAATAACCGGGTATATAATAAACAAGTGAACCCAGAAGTGCTGGTACTCGCCATATTCAGCCTGCGGCAGATACCTGGAATACCAGATCATTACCAGCAAGTTTGCCAATGAAGGAAAGAACCTGGTAATAAAGATGAAAAACGATTTAGAGAATAAAGCACTACTTTTTCTCCCGGGCGAAGGCATCACATTCTTCTTTATTTAAGTATTTATTGATCCGTGCAGGGTTGCCAGCTATTACGCAGTACCCCTCCGGAAAACTTTTATTAACTATGGCGCCCGCCCCCACTACGGTAAAATCGCCAAGCTTTACACCGGGCAGTATTACCGCTCCCATACCCACCCAGCAAAACCGCCCTATCTCTATAGGCGCATCTGCTATATGCGCATCATTATCTACAAAGTCATGGTTAGCGGATATTAGTCCCACATTCGGGCCAAAGTTAGAATAGTCCCCTATGGTAATGCCATTAACTGCATTGATATAAGTACCGGGCGAATCACCAGGAAACACCCCTTTGCCCTTCACTATCTTTTCCGGGCTGTGTATGGTACTTGTAAAATGTACCGCCCATTTTACCCCTGAGTTTTGCCTGAATATTTTCCTGAACAGGAAATCAGTAATATGGAAGCCCACGCTCATCTCCCTTCTCATCCCGAAAAGGTCTTTAATATTCGATGGCTTTTCTTTTCCCTCTATACTCATGCTGTCTTTTGAGCAGTATCTTTTTTGAATGCCTGGAATATAGCGCCCAGGCATAACAATATAAGTAAAATACTGCTGGCAAGCGCTATTTTCTGGCCTTTATAAAAGCTCTCCGGGTGGAAATGGAATTCTATGCTATGGCTGCCTGCCGGTATCTTTATAGCCCTCAGCACATAATTAGCTTTCATTATCGGTGTCTCCTTACCATCTACAAATGCCTTCCAGCCCTTATTGTAATAAATGTCAGAGAACACCGCCAACCCATCTTTACTATTGTTCGATTTGAAAGATATATCATCCAGCCCATATCTGTCTAGTTTCACGAAAGCTGCGCTGTCCTTACCAAATGTATAATTACCTAGGTCATTTTTAAAGCTCGTTCGCATCACTGCCGTCTTTCTTGGGTCAAACGCATTAGGTACCACTACGGTATCGCCTATACCCGGTGCATTCAATCCATCCATTTCCTCATCAGCTGTATTAGCCCATTTTACCTCATCTACAAACCACGCATTGCCACAGGCTGTGCGGTTAGGAAATATACCTTGCTGGTCTTTTCTGCCTTGTATAATGTACTTGGTATTAAGCATGTTCAATACCTGCCCGTTAAAGCCACGGCTCATCTGGCGGTCTATCAGGTCCTGGTATATTTCCATTTTGGCTGCATGATAGCCACCCACACATTTGTGGTAATATGCAGGCTTGGCATCGTTATACGGATCGGTAGTAAGGTCCAGCACCCGGTAATAAGGGTCCGGGTCTCTAAGTATTTGCTTATCAACATCGCGCAGAGGGAACGAATTTTCATATTCCGCCAAGTCTACATAATTCTTATCGTTAAGATAATCCATGGCTACGGGCAGCAGGTCTATAACAATAACAACTCCCAGCCCTGCAATAAGAATGCCTGCCTTGATCTTATCTTTTACAAATGCCCACAGCAAGCCCACAGCAAGAAGTATATATACAGCGCTCTTTATCCCGCTCATCATTGCCAGCGATATACGGTCTTCCTTCAGCAATTTCAACATCTCAGGCTGCATTTGTGCATCACCACCGCCTGTAAAATCAAAGAACATACTGCCACCTACTCCCAGCAGCACACATAGTCCTGCTGTTATACCTCCGGTAAGTCGTATGTCTTTCCACATTTTCGGATCATCCTTTCTATTTATAATTTCCTGTACAGCCCATATACCCAGCAGCGGGAAAAGGAATTGTGGGATTACCAGTGCCATAGACGGAGTTCTGAACTTATTCAGGTAAGGTATGTGGTCGAACAGGAAGTAATTGATCGAGTCAAAATGCCGTCCCCACGACATCACTATACCAATGATTGACGCAGCTATTATCCACCACTTGTGCGGAGAACGGATAACAATAATGCCTAACACAAAAAGGAAACATACTACCGCCCCAAAATATACCGGCCCACTAATAAATGGCTGAGGCCCCCAGTAGAGCGGCAGCTCAGGATACCTGCCGCCCAGCGATTCAGATGTCTTAGGCGCCTTATCCGCATCTTCACCAGACGAGCCACCATACAAATAAGGTATCATGATACAGAACGTCTCGCCAATACCATTACTCCACCTGAACGCATATTCTTTATCCAGCCCACCATTAGTTTTCCCTTTATCGTGGCCAGACAGTTCACTGCTGCCACCACGCATAGTTTCTTTCGAATATTCGTTTGTAGCCAATATACCTGTTGTAGTAGTGCCAATGCCCAATGCTCCTGCCACCAACGCAAATGCCGAAGCGATGACAAACTGCTTAATGCTCCCCTCTTTTATAGCTTTTGCCAGCATCACCACCCCAAAACAGGCAATAATGATCATCATGTAAAACATCACCTGGTAGTGCGCATTAGCAGCCACCAGCGACATAGAAAGCCCAAAAAGCGCAGCCCCGGCCCACCATTTGTCCTTATAAAGAAGGTATAGCCCCGCCAGCACAGCAGGCATATAGGCTATGGTCAGCATTTTTGTATCATGGCCTACCGCAATAATTATAGGGTTGTAAGAAGAAAATGCGTAAGCTATAGCGCCCACTATGCTCAGCCACCTGTTGATGCTCAATACACGCAGCAGTATATAAAAGCACAGCATAGCAATAAAAAAATAGTACGCGGGCTCACCTAGCAGCAAGAATAAATTCTGGGTATAAGAGGGATAATTGGTATTAGTAGCCGCTATATAGGTAGTATACGTCGGCATACCGCCAAACATGCTGTTAGACCACAGCACATCCTTGCCGGTAGAATCGTGGTAGGCCATGCCTTCACGTGCCATAGCCTGCCAGTTCAGGTTGTCGTGCTGGCTTAGCTTCTTTCCTTGCACCTGCGGGTAGCAGTAGGCAAGCGAAAGTATAGCAAAACCTATAATGGCAATAATGTCAATTCTCAATTTCTTAAAGTCAATTTGCATAATGCGCTGTTTAGCGAAACAAAAATAAACCTTCTATCCACTTATAGAAATTAAATGCTCAAAAAACATCCCACCCAATAACGAAAATGAACCCGGGCAAGTATTTCGCACATGTTAAATAAGGTTAACTGACCCACATATTCTTATAATATACACCGCTATGAGTTAACCCTTTAACCTATTGACCCATTAACTATTTAACCCGTTAGCTTATCAACTTATCAACTTATCCACCTATTTTTGCGCTCCCATGTTATCCACTGAAATATTGTTGAAGGCATATCGCCAGATGATGACTGCCAAAGCTATGGCAGAAATATACGATGCAAACCGGCAGATATGTAAATACGTACACAGCACATCGCGCGGCCACGAGGCCATACAATTGGCCACAGGCTTCCTGCTCAAACCATGCGACTTTGTAAGCCCGTATTACCGCGATGAAAGCATGATGCTGGGTATGGGGTACCGCCCTTACGAGCTCATGTTGCAATTATTGGCTAAAGGTGGAGACCCCTTTACCGGTGGCCGTGCATATTATAATCACCCTAATATCCGCAGGGACGGTTTCCCCGGCATCATACATCAAAGCAGCGCCACCGGCATGCAGGTGATCCCCACTACAGGCGTGGCGCAGGGCATACAATACAGGGAAATACAGAAGTTGTCAGATTATGCGCTTCCGCCTGTTGTTATCTGCTCCCTGGGCGATGGCAGCGTTACGGAAGGCGAAGTAAGTGAAGCATTCCAGTTTGCCGCATTAAAGCGGCTACCTATTATATACCTGGTACAGGACAACGACTGGGGCATATCGGTAAGCAGCGATGAGGCGCGCACCATGGATGCCTATGAATTTGCGGCAGGCTTTAAAGGCATTGAGCGTGTACGGGTAAATGGCAGCGATTTTGTCGACTCCTTCAATACTATGGAGTACACGATAGATTGGGTACGTGAGCACCGCAGGCCAATCCTGGTCCATGCTAAAGTGCCCTTATTAGGGCACCACACTTCCGGCGTAAGAAAAGAATGGTATCGTACACCGGAAGATCTCGCGAAACATGCACTCGACGATCCGGGGCCAAAGCTTAGGAAACTACTGCTAAAGCAAAAAGGCATTGATGAAGCAATGCTCGATAATATTGAAGAAGAACAAAAAGTATTTGCGCAATCAGAATTTGATGAAGCGGTAGCGTCGCCGGAGCCAGATCCGGCTACAGTATCAGACCACGTTTTTGTGCCCACACCTGTGACCGCTGAAAAAGGTGACCGCAGCCCCGCAGGCAGGGAAAAGGTAGTAATGGTAGATGCCGCCCTGCACGCTGTTGAAGAGATACTGCAGGATCATCCAGAAGCCCTGTTTTACGGACAAGATGTAGGTAAGCGCCTTGGCGGTGTATTCCGCGAAGCCGCTACCCTCGCAGATAAGTTTGGCGACAACCGCGTATTCAACATGGCCATACAAGAAGCCTATATAGTAGGGTCAACCGCTGGGATGAATGCCGTAGGGTTAAAACCCATAGTAGAAGTGCAGTTTGCCGATTATATCTATCCCGGATTGAACCAGTTGGTAACAGAGATTAGCAAATCGTGCTATCTTAGTTGCGGCAAGTTCCCGGTATCTATGATACTACGGGTACCTATAGGCGCTTATGGCGGCGGTGGCCCGTACCACAGCGGTAGCGTAGAAAGTACACTGGCTACCATAAAAGGAATTAAGATAGCTTACCCAAGCAATGCAGCAGATATAAAAGGACTCATAAAAGCTGCCTACTACGATGGCAACCCGGTAGTAATGCTGGAGCACAAAGGCCTTTACTGGAGCAAAGTACCTGGCACAGAAGAAGCCAAAACCATAGAGCCAGATCGTGATTACATCCTTCCATTCGGAAAGGGTGCAGTAGTATTGGAAGCCACACAGGATGCAGTAGACAATGGCAACTCTATATGTATCATCACTTATGGCATGGGCGTATACTGGGCAAAAAACGCCGCTAAGCAGTACCCCGGCAGCGTAGAGATAATAGACCTACGCACCATATACCCGCTTGATGAAGAGCTGATCTACAAAACAGTAAAAAAGCACGGTAAGTGTATAGTGCTCACAGAAGAGCAGCTAAGAAACTCCTTTTGCGAAGCGCTCGCCGGCCGCATAGCCCAAAACTGCTTTAAGCAACTCGACGCCCCCGTACAAACCATAGGCGCCCTCGACCTCCCCGCAGTCCCCATGAACATGGGCCTGGAAGCAGCAATGCTGCCTAATGCTGATAAGGTGGCCGTGAGGATTGGTGAGTTGCTAAACTGGTGACAAAGCTAAATATAAAAATATTTGGTATATTTGTAAGAGAATAATTGTTATGGAAGCTATTCGGCATATTACCACACCGTCACAAATCATTTGGAAATAACACTTCCAGATAGTCTTGTCAATGAAAAAATAGAAGTTATTATTTTATCAATGGGGGAATCTAAAAAAAGTAATTCCGGTATAAAAGCCTCATGGGATCAATGCCAGCCGATGAAGCGACGAAAATGCTTTAACATCTGAGGTCTTCTAAATGAACTTTACTTATTTATACTCTGAAGTCATACTGTGAGGTACGCCACACACTCCCCTCCTTTTTCAAGGAGGGGCATGCTGGATGAGGCGAATGCCGAATACAGCCGGGGTGGTTTCTTCTCGCGCGATCCTAAAATCCCGCTCCCACTTAAAATAACTTTTACTATTTTGGCTTTATATTCCATAGGCCATGTCTTTATTAAAGAACTTAGCAGCTATTCTTATATCATTATCTGTAGCAAATACCTCATTCGCGCAGATATGCCATAACCTCTATCCCTATGCCGAAGGTGTAGTATATGACAATAACGGCCACGATCTTAAAGCCTTTGTAAAAAGCAATAAGCAGGAGCTGCAATATCGGGGAGGCAAAATAAATGAGTATTCCAGTGGCAACTGGGGCTACCTGCAGGTAAGCACAGCAAAAGTGCCGTCGCTGGACAAAGACGGCAATATGAATTTCTCGGAATCCATAAATGCTACCCTCGCACTCTATAAAACCAAAGATGGCGCAGAAGCCACCTGGTGGACACGCCAGTGCGGCACACAAAAAGGCCCGCTGGTAGATGAAAAAGTAGACGCACAGGACAGGCTGGATTTACCGCTGGTAAGGTCATCAGAAGTAATGCACGACCTGGAGCCAAAGTCATTTACCCTTGTAGAATATTACAGCGATAACTATAACCAGCACGACTACGACGCACTCCTCAAAAACTGCCTGCTGGTAAAAAACGGTACAGTAAAAGAGGTAAACGACTACAAGCAGATCATTGCCTTTTACAACGCTTTTTTAAAAAAGTTCACCTACGTTGAAGACCCATTGCTCGAAAACAAATCCTTCATCACCTTTTTAACAGCCAATGGCAATAAGTACATCGGCTATTTCAATGTGGCAAATTCAAAACTTTCCGGGCACCTCGAAGCTGTGAATATCATGTATGAAAAAGATAAAGACCTGCTACTCGATAGTATCTTCAAAAAACTAACCGGCCATGTCGTCTACATCTACGGAGATAATACCTTCGGCATGGATAAAAACCTGTTTAACTACACGCTCACCCACGATACCCGTCTCATCCAGAGAAGTACTGCAACAACAAAAATGTTTAACGACGAGAAATAAATTTAATATATTATTTATATTTTATAAATAATATATTAAAGCGGGGAAATAGTATGTAAATAGCCCTTCTCCTCCCCAGCTTTACATATGTAATTAGCTATAAGGCTGACAGATACAAAGGTTTTAGCATTTACAACTCCGCTCTGGTTTCGTAGCGCTGCATAAGACTGAAATAAGCCCCCTGTCAGCCATCCAAAAATACTTTACAGCAAAAAAGATATGCAGAATAGGTGGATAACTTAAGCCTGCCGTAAAGCTGCATTGCCATAATTTCACTTCATCTACAATTTTATACACGATGAAAGTAATGATAATAATGGGGTCTAAGACCGACGAAAATGTAATGCAGGAGTGCAGCAACTGGCTCACCTGGTTTGGTATCGAAAACAACATGGTAGTAGCCTCGGCTCACCGCAACCCTGATAAAGTGCGCGACCTGATGGTAAACGCCAAAAGCAATGGATACGGTGTTGTAATAGCCGCAGCCGGCATGGCAGCCGCCCTCCCCGGCGTTTGCAGTGCCTACACCTCCCTGCCTGTTTTAGGTGTACCGCTGGATGGCGGCTTACCCGGAGGTATCGACGCACTGTATAGCATTGTGCAGATGCCAGCAGGTTTGCCTGTAGGTACCCTCGCAGTAGGCAAGGCTGGTGCCAGAAATGCAGCCGCACTAGCCGCACGTATGCTGGCGCTCAGCGATGAGAAAATAGCCAGCCGCGTAGAAGAGTTTAAGGCAAACGAGTATAAGATCTAATGTTTGGTTCACAGTTGTTTGTTAGGTCACGGTAAATGGCTGGTGTTGATACCCAGTACTAAAGAAAACAAAATTAACCTGACCTTAATATTGTTATTGGCATGCGCTTTGTACATTTAATTTAACAGCAAAAACTAAGAACCTTGACAGAAGCGATCATTAACCTGGAGACAGTAAATCCGATAGAGTTTTTCGGCGTCAATAACAGCAAATTCGAAATACTAAAACGAAAGTTCCCACTATTAAAGTTGTTATCAAGAGGCACACAAATAAAAATATCCGGGCAGCCCGACGAGGTAAGTGCGGCACAGGCCAAAATAGGGCAGGTGATACAATACCTGGAGCGAAACGGCCACCTCTCTGAAAACTACTTCTCCAAGATACTGGGAGACGACGAGCAGGGCGATACTATGGCTGAAGACCCGGCCAATAATGATATACTCGTATTCGGGCCCAATGGCAGAGTGATACGTGCCAAAACGCAGAACCAGAAGCTGATGGCCCAGGCATCCGAAAAGAACGATATTATTTTCGCCATAGGTCCTGCGGGTACCGGTAAAACATATACTGCCGTAGCCCTCGCAGTCCGTGCGCTTAAAAATAAGGCTGTACGTAAGATAATACTTACCCGCCCCGCAGTGGAAGCTGGCGAAAGTCTCGGTTTCCTCCCCGGCGATCTTAAAGAAAAGATAGATCCATACCTGCGTCCGCTTTACGATGCGCTTGACGATATGATACCAAGCGATAAGCTCAACTATTATATGGCCAACCGTATCATAGAGATAGCTCCCCTCGCCTACATGCGCGGCCGTACATTAGATAATGCCTTTATCATACTCGATGAAGCCCAAAACTCTACCGACCTGCAGTTGAAGATGTTCCTTACCCGTATAGGTTCATCAGCAAAGGCCATCATCACTGGCGATCTTACGCAGATAGACCTGCCAAAGAATCAAAAGTCTGGCCTTATAAAAGCTACCCGCATACTGCAAAACATAGAAGGCATAGCCCAGATAAAGCTCGACGAAGCTGACGTAGTGCGTCACCGCCTCGTAAAGATGATCATACGCGCCTACGATTCCGACCAGGCGCGCGAAGAAGAACTGGAAGAAAAAAGAGCAGCAAGAAGAGAAGAAACCAAATAAGTCATTTTATTACAATACTAAAAATGCCGGCCTCACAAAGAAGCCGGCATTTTTATGACTTTTATAAGTTCAACTTCTTATCTGCTGTTATTTTCTACAGCCAATACAGTCTTTAAGTTCAGGTCATGAGCGGCCCGCATTACCGCTACCACATTATCAGCCGTAGCCTGTTTGTCTGCATTGATCACCACGGTAGGTTCCGCATCCTGCGACTTAGCTATAGCCCGGGCAATAAAAGGCTTCAACGAATCAACAGGCACCAGCGTAGTAGCCACAAAAAACTCCTGCTTATCGTTAATAGATACAACAACAGTCTGCTTGGCCTTGGTATCACTCTTAGCTTTGGGAATGCTTAGCTTAACTACGTTCGGGTTAGCAAGCGTAGATATGATCAGGAAAAACAACAGCAGGATGAATAGTATGTCATTCAGCGCAGATGAGTGCCCTTGCGGATCATGTTGTGAACGTCTCTTTATATTCATCTTATAGTCCCCAATTATTTCTTATCCTGAATGATATCTAAAAACTCTACCGACGTAGCTTCCATCCTGTTCACATTCTTATTGATCTGCGCATTCAGGTAAGCATAGCCAAGGTATGCCAGCAGGCCAATGATAAGCCCTGTGGCCGATGTCACCATCTTGGTATAAATACCCCCTGCAATGGTTTCCAGCGAAAAGCCCTGGTGCTGCACATTAAAGAACAGTATGATCATACCGGCAATTGTACCCAGGAACCCAAGTATAGGAGCAATGCCCGCAATGGTGGAAAGTATAGAAAGGTTCTTTTCCTGTTGGTACACCTCCAGCTTACCCGTGTTCTCCATAGATTTTTCTATGAACTCTATTGGCTTGCCTATTCTGCTCAGGCCTTTTTCTATTATCCGGGTAATAGGCGAATTAATGCTCCGGCATATATCTATTGCCCTCGGCACATTATTGCTTTCCAGTTGCTCGCGGATGCGTACCATAAACGACTTATCAAGCGCAGACGCTTTGCGTATGGCCAAAAATCTTTCTACAAATACATAAACAAGAATTATAGAGCATAGCAGCAATGGTATCATCAGCGCCCCACCCTCCTGCAATAAATGAAAAAGTGATATTTTCTCTACCGACGCATTGGCCTCCATCTGTGCAGCCTTAGCAAGGCTATCGGCTGTAACTGTAGGTACAGCCTGTGCAGCCTGTAGCAAAATGGTTAAAAAAGTCATGAACAAGATTTACAAACAAATATAATCAAAAACACCACGCCCTATAGGCGCATTTGCCCACACCTGATACCTTATTCTGATTATTTTAACGTTTATGTTGACATGAAGAAGCATTCAAACTTATTTTTAAAAACAACAATATCAAATTGTTGTAGTGGATAACGTGTGCAAAAGCATTATCATCTTCCGTATTTGTTAGGTTTTAAGACAGCACATAGTATCTTTGCACCACATTTTTAAAATATACTTTAAATACTGCCGGATCTCATGAACTGGAAACAATATTTCAGCACGTCAATAGGTAAGAAGTTACAAATGTCATTTACAGGGCTTTTCCTTATCCTGTTCCTCTTGGTGCACTGCTACATCAACGCCCAGATATTTTATAACGACGGCGGTGCACGTTTTAACGAGGCAGCTCACTTTATGGGCACTAACTTCGTGATCCGCACCGTGGAGCTTGGCCTCTTTGCGTTTTTAATTCTCCACGCTGTACAAGGCCTGTTGCTTTGGTCAAAAAACAGATCAAGAAGAAGTGTTGGTTATTCTATAAAAGCTGGCAATAAAACCAGCCCATGGTATAGCCGCTCTATGGCGCTCTTGGGCACGCTCGTTCTGTTGTTCCTTGTTATTCATTTATCAAAATTCTGGGGCCCAAACCGTCTGTCTCAAACTACAGGTCATGGCGAATTGCCATTGTATACCATGATGAAGGAAGAGTTTAGCAACCTGTGGGTAGTGATCATTTATGTATGTGGTTGCATTGCACTCGGTTGGCACCTGCTGCATGGCTTTTATAGCTCTATGCAAACGTTGGGTCTTGGCACTCACCGCTACAAAGGCATAATAAAAAGTGTAGGCGTTGCATTTTCCATTATTGTGCCGTTAATATTTATCCTGATGCCTGTTGCGTTTTACCTTCAATGGGTTGTTTGATAAGTCAAAAGTGAAAAGTGAAAACCAAAAAGTGATTAATATTATTTAAATGGCTAATGATATTAAATTCAGGTGTTATCAATTTTCAATTAGTGTTATTAAATATTTAAGATGCAAAAAATGGGATGATTTTAGCACTATTACTGTAAAACAATTAATGCGATCTGCCATGTCTATTGGTGCAAATGTTGTTGAAGCGGTAAATAGTTCGTCAAGAGCAGAATTTAAAAGATATTATGAAATTGCTTTAAAATCTTCTGGTAATGAAACTAAGTATTGGTTATGCATTTTGAGAGATGGATTTGAGATAAAAGATAATGAAATAGCTTCGCTATTAAAAGAATGTGACGAATTATGCAAGATTTTAGCTACCTCTGTCATTTCTCTAAAAGCGAAAAATAAATAGCAGTCGTACTAACTATTAAACTACACACTTTTAGGTTACTACTTTTAACTTTTGACTTAAAAAAATATGCCGCTTAATTCTAAAATACCTTCCGGTCCGTTAGATTCAAAATGGAATACGTATAAATCTACCTGTAAGCTGGTAAACCCTGCTAACAAACGACAGATAGAGATCATTATAGTTGGCACAGGGCTTGCGGGGGCATCTGCCGCGGCTTCTCTAGGTGAGCTTGGATATAAGGTAAAATCTTTCTGCTTCCAGGATAGCCCACGCCGTGCGCACTCTATAGCTGCGCAAGGCGGTATCAACGCTGCAAAGAATTATCAGAACGACGGCGATAGCACCTACCGTTTGTTTTACGATACCATAAAAGGTGGCGATTACCGTGCCCGTGAGGGTAATGTGCATCGACTGGCCGAAGTAAGTGCCAGTATCATAGACCAATGCGTGGCGCAGGGCGTACCATTTGCCCGTGAATATGGCGGCTTGCTGAGCAACCGTTCTTTTGGTGGTACACAGGTACAGCGCACATTCTACGCCGCCGGACAAACAGGACAACAGCTGTTGATAGGTGCCTACCAGGCATTAGAGCGCCAGATATCGCTGGGCAATGTAGATATGTATGCCCGCCACGAGATGCTGGAAATTGTAATGGTAGATGGCAAAGCCCGCGGCATAATAGCTCGTAACCTTGTGACGGGTGAACTGGAACGCCACTTTGGCCACGCAGTATTGCTTTGCACAGGTGGTTATGGCAATGTATTCTATCTTTCTACCAACGCCATGGGCAGCAATGTTACTGCGGCATGGAAAGCAACAAGAAAAGGAGCTTATTTTGGCAACCCTTGTTATACGCAGATACACCCCACATGCATACCGGTAACGGGCGACCACCAGTCGAAGCTGACGTTGATGTCAGAGTCGCTGCGTAATGATGGCCGTATATGGGTACCCAAACAAAAAGACGACAAACGAAAAGCAAGCGATATACCCGAAGAAGAAAGAGATTACTACCTGGAAAGAAGATACCCTGCGTTCGGTAACCTCGTGCCGCGCGATGTGGCCAGCCGTGCTGCCAAAGAGCGTTGCGATGCTGGCTTTGGTGTAGGTTCTTCTAAAATGGCGGTGTATCTCGATTTTGCATCGGCTATAGACCGTTATGGACATGTAGAGGCCCATAAACAAGGCCTGCCGCATGCAGATAAAGAAGCTATACGCACCTTAGGTAAAGGTGTAGTGAAAGAAAAATATGGTAACCTTTTCGAGATGTATGAAAAGATAACCGGCGAGAATCCTTATGAACTGCCAATGCGCATCTACCCAGCGGTACACTATACTATGGGTGGCCTTTGGGTAGATTATGAGCTGATGACCAACATACCTAACCTGTATGCCTTGGGCGAAGCAAACTTCAGCGACCACGGAGCTAACCGACTTGGCGCCTCTGCACTCATGCAGGGCCTAGCCGATGGTTATTTTGTGATCCCTTATACCTTAGGTAATAACATGGCCGATGATATACGCACCAAGCCTATACCTACCGACCATCCTGCATTTGTGCAGGCAGAAAAAGATGTGAACGACCGCATCAACCGCCTGATGGGCATTAAAGGAAAAGAAAGTGTAGAAAGCTTCCATAAGCGCCTTGGCAAAATAATGTGGGACAAGTGCGGCATGGGCCGTAACGCACAAGGCCTGAAAGAAGCCATAGAAGAAATAAAAGCCCTCCGCAAAGAATTCTGGAGCAATGTGCGCATACCGGGAGATATTAAGGAGTATAACCCTGAACTGGATAAAGCAGGCCGTGTGGCCGACTTCCTTGAACTGGGCGAACTGATGTGTATAGACGCACTGCACCGCAACGAAAGCTGTGGTGGCCACTTCCGCGAAGAATACCAGACACCCGACGGCGAAGCACAAAGGGACGACGAGAACTTTATGTACGTAGGCGCATGGGAGTATAAAGGCGATAGCCAGTATGAATTGCACAAAGAGCCACTGGATTATGAGGTGGTGCATCCATCAGCAAGAAGTTACAAATAATTAAGACTTTGGAAAAAGAAAAGCTGATCATAAGAAATTTTGGACCTATTAAAAATGTCGAATTAGACCTCGGCAGGTTCAATATACTTATAGGTGAGCAGGCTACCGGGAAGAGTACCGTGGCTAAAGTGCTGGCGGTATGTAGGTATTTTTCTTATATAGTCAGTTCTAATATTGAATCAATAGTTCCTGAATTAAATCAGTTTACTAATGGGCTTAACGCGTGGGGATTAACAGAATATGTAAAAGCCAATAGTTACATTTTCTATAACTGTAAACATTATTCTTTAATAGTCGAGAATGAAATTGTTACCTCTCACAAACCTTTTTCACAATTTGGAGAAGACATTACCGAAGATATCCCTGTACCTACTGCTAAAATTCAACCAATATCACCTGAATTTGCCAATTTGCTATTGGAACTGGACAAAATTAAACCAAAGAAAACTGATGATCCATATGGTTTTGGTGAATTTATGTGGGTAATTCCAACTAGCTTTTTTTTAAATGATGTAAAGAATGTAATGGATAATCCCTTTTATATGCCTACACAAAGAGGGTTGCAATCCATTTTTTCATTAGGACAAAACAGCATACAAAATCTTTCTGACGCCCTATTTAATCAGCTCGCTAAAATGGACGGCATTGTCCGTCGTTTTACAAATGAAACCTACATTGAACCACTTGATATATTTTACAAAAATGTGCAGGGACATGGATATGTAAGAAAAGCCAATGAAACTGAGTACTACAGCTTATTTAATGCGGCAAGTGGTTATCAATCGGAAATACCTATTGTTTTAGTTATTAAATATTACAATGAACTAAAAAAGAGAAATAAGACTTTTCTCATAGAAGAACCCGAACAAAATCTGTTCCCATCTGCGCAAGAAAGACTGATAGAGTATTTGGTTCATCAAACAGTGAGTTTTAATAATAGCGTATTATTGACCACCCAAAGTCCATATGTACTCACCTCTTTAAATAACATGATGTATGCTTACCAGGTTGGTCAGCAAAGACCGGAACAAGCGGATAAAGTGATTGATAAAAAATACTGGATAAGTGCAGATGAAGTTTCGGCATACAGAATGATGAACGACGGAACGGCAAAGGATATTATGGATAGTGAATTAAAACAAATTGATGCAGGCGAAGTGGATGAGGTAAGTAGGATTATCAATACAGAATGGGATAAGCTTGCTAACATAGAATATGGCAGAGAAAATGATAATTGATCTTGAAAACTTTATTTTTGAGTATGGCAAGGTTGTTTCTTATCCATCTGCAAGTGAGGGAGGCCGTTCTTTTACATTAGACAATCAGTCTAAATATGTAGTGAGAAAATGGGCAGTAGATAAAATTGTTTTTAAAGATCGCATAGAAGAAAGATGTGATTATTTAATAGAAGTTCAAGGGTCTAAATTGGTTTATTACTGGGTCGAGCTAAAAGGAAAAGATTTAGCAAAGGCTTGCAGGCAGGTTTTAACTACTATAGGCTTAATAAATATTTCAGAAGAGATTTGCCAGGAAACGAGAATTATTACAACCGGAACATGTAAAATTGACATTAGAACAAAAGAATATCAGTTACTTTATAAATTGATGCTTAAGAAAGGTGGATTATTAAAACAATATACTAATCAGGCAACAGAAGAAATATAATTACTATGCAGCATTACAATATGAACCTCACACTAAAAGTGTGGAAACAGAAAAATAACAAAACTAAAGGTGCATTCGAAACCTATCAGGTAAAAGGCATTTCTTCAGAAATGTCGTTCCTTGAAATGTTTGATGTGTTGAATGAGCAATTGGTTGCGGAAGGCAAAGACCCTATTGCTTTCGATCATGACTGCCGCGAGGGTATTTGTGGTATGTGCAGTATGTACATCAATGGCCGTGCGCACGGCCCATGGCATCAGACCACTACCTGCCAGTTGCATATGCGCGAGTATAAAGACGGTGATACCATAGTGGTAGAACCATGGCGCGCCAACTCATTCCCGGTAATAAAAGACTTGGTTGTAGACCGTTCTTCATTCGATAGAATTATAGGTGCCGGTGGTTACATCTCTGTAAATACCGGTAATGCAGTTGATGCAAATGCACTCCCCATTGAGAAGCAAAAAGCCGATGAATCTTTTGCTGCTGCTACCTGTATAGGCTGTGGTGCATGCGTTGCTGCCTGTCCTAATACTTCGGCTATGCTGTTCGTATCGGCTAAGGTGTCGCACCTGGCACTGTTACCACAGGGTGAACCGGAAAGCAAGATGCGTGCGGTGAACATGATCAAACAAATGGATACCGAAGGCTTTGGCAGTTGCACCAATATTGGCGCGTGTGAAGCTGAGTGTCCTAAAGGTATCTCATTGGAAAATATTGCCCGGCTCAACAGGGAGTATGTTGGCGCTGTATTTTCCGGAAGTGCAGAAGGTTAATTATCTCTATAAATTACATAAACCGAAGGCTGCTTTTATGCAGCCTTTTGTTATTTTTGGATCATGCTTAAATGGCTTGGGTTTGCTTTACTTACTCTATTGTACATACCCACGTATGCGCAAAATGATACAGCCACTAAAAGCGCCACAGATACAGCTCATCTTAAAAGACACCTGCGGATAAGCCTGCTTACCTACAATGCCGGAGATATGATCTGGCAAAAGTTCGGCCATGTATGCCTGCGTGTTATCGACAGCAATAAAGCAGACGATTCCCGCGACCTTACCTACAACTACGGCACCTTCGATGCCGGTGAGCAAAACTTTGAGGTAAAAGTAGCTACAGGGGATCTTCTATACTACCTGTCAGTAATACCCTACAATTTCTTTTCAAAGAATATAGTTGACCCAGACCAGGGCGCACAGGAACAGGTCTTCTTCCTAAGCGACAATGAGAAAACGGCATTACTCGGCTACATCCAAAATAATGCCCTCTTTAAAAACAAGTTTTATAATTACCAGTTTTTTGAAGATAATTGCTGCACCCGCATCAGGGATATATTTCCTCGGCTGTTTGGTTCAGGGTTCGCTTACGGGCATGTGCTGCCGAAATATTCAAAGCTTAGCTTCCGCGACATCATTCACCAATACATGTACAGTATGCATTGGGACCGTGTGGGTGGTAGTATGATGCTGGGGTATCATATAGATAAGATAATGACTGATAAGGACGTCATGTTCCTGCCAGACTACCTGAGAGATGGTGTGGCGGGCGCTACGCTTAATGGGCACAAATTTGCCTCAGACATTATCACCATAGAGCCTACGCCACCACCCTATCCTACCGGCATCGACTGGCCGTTTATGCTCACTTTATTGTTGGCAATCCTTACTGTAGTTGGCTTTTCTGCCAGGAGATTTTATATCGTTGGCAGGATAATGGGCATAGTGTTGCCGCTGCTGAGTGGGCTGTTAGGTTGCCTTATGTTATTTTTATGGTTTGGCTCTGAGTATAAGGCATGCCGCGATAACCTGAATATACTATGGGCGTTGCCCACCAATCTTATCCTTCCATTTTTAAAGCCAAAGATAAAAGGATATTACTCGGTGGCGGCTATCGCTCTGCTTGGAGTAACCGTATTATTGCAGGTATTCAAAGTGCAAACTGTTCCACTCATGGAGCTTATCCCGGCGTTCATTGCATTGCTATACATGTACGGCATGTTTTATCGCAACCGGAATTCAGCAGTCGCTAAAAAAGGGTAAGTATCGTTACTATTTCATAATATTCTCACAAACCCTGTCTTATTAGCATACCCTTTTGTTATTTTGTAACATGTTTAGAAAAGTAGCCATTATTGCTTTCGCTTTGCTGGTAAGTGTAGCCTTACATGCGCAACAACCTCCGGTTGCTGCCGATAGCTTATCTACAGGCCCTCACATGCGTATCAGCCTTATTACCTGTGGCCCTGGCAACGAAGAGATATACGAGGTGTTTGGCCATACAGCCATAAGAATAATAGACAGCACACAGCACACAGACCTTGTATACAACTACGGCACCTTTGCCTATGGCCCTGATTTTGAAATGAAGTTTATGAAGGGTAAGCTGCTCTACTACCTTGATATTGACCGGTACGACAACTTTGTAATGGAGTATGTAAAAGCAAAAAGGAAGGTAGAAGAGCAGGTATTACTACTTAATGATGAACAGAAGGTACATGTCTATAATTTCCTGGAGTGGAATGCTGAACCTGCCAATAAGTACTACAAGTACGACTTCTTCTTTGATAATTGCGCAACGAGGATAAGGGACATTTTCCCGAAACCAGATGTATTTGGCACGGCTTTCCAATATGGGCGCGCTTTACCGCAGGATCAACGGCTTTCTTTCCGCGACATTATCAATATATACTTCGCCGGCGACCACTGGACGAGAACGGGTGTAAACATACTGCTGGGCAGCCGCATAGACAGGGTTATGACCAATGACGATATCATGTTTCTTCCTGACTATTTAAGAGATGGTATTGCCGGAGCTACTGTAAATGGCCAAAAAATAGCAGCGCCAGCTTCAATTATACTAGCGGGTACACCATTGCCAAAGCCAGGTATCAATGGCCCTTTGCTTATGACCTGCGTAGTTGCGATACTGACGATACTGGGGCTTTCCATTAAGCGCTTACGCGTGCTTGGCAGAGTAATGGGGGCTTTGCTATTCCTGGTAACCGGGTTATTGGGCATCCTGATACTGGTAATGTGGTTTGGTACAGACCACCAGGGCTGCGGTAATAACTTCAATATTCTGTGGTGCCTGCCTACCAACCTTATATTAGCATTTTTCAGGCCGAAGGGAGCCAGCAGGTATTCACTTGTGGCGATAGTCCTGATATTAGCCTCGTTCGTTTTGCATCTGTTAAAAATACAGTGCATTATACCTGAGTTTTACCCGCTGTTCGCAGCGTTGCTATTCCTTTATGGCACGATATATAAGAACAGTACAACAAAAGCCATTGTAGCCAATGCCTGAGATCAGCACATCGATATCTTCCCGGATCTTTTATCGCAAAATGGGTTCCGGCCCATTTGTCTTCCTGCTGCATGGCTTTCCGGAAAGTGGCACCTTGTGGCGAAAAATATGGGATGAACTGGCTTTGCATTATACACTTGTGATACCTGATTTCCCGGGCAGTGGGAACAGTGCATTAGATGATGCGACAAGTATCGGCCAGATGGCGGAGTGTGTTAAAGCTGTTATGGATAAGGAGCATATAGATGCAGCTGTTATTGTGGGGCACTCCATGGGCGGCTATGTGGGGCTTGCATTTGCGGCTATGTATCCTGATAAAGTAAGAGGCCTGTCGTTAGTACACTCTACTCCGCAGGCTGATGATGAGGAAAAGAAGCAAACGAGACGTAAGGCGATTGACCTGATCAAAAGGGGAGCTAAGAAGTTGTTTATAACCCAGATGGTACCTAACCTTTTTTCTGACGCCCATAAGCTATCGCAACCGCAGGATATTGAAGAACAGATAGCGCTGGCATTGGAGATCGAAGATAAAGGATTGATCAATTTTTACGAGGCTATGATAGGCAGGAAAGACGAGGTGAGCACGCTTGATTCTGCCACTTTCCCATTGCAATGGATCATAGGTGAAGATGATAATGTAATCAATTTTAAAAAAATATTAGAATTTTGCAATAAATCTCCAATTAATTTCGTAACTTTTTATAATAATTGCGGGCATATGAGCATGCTGGAAGCGCCTGGCAACTTAGTTGCAGACCTTAGGGCATTTGTTGACTACTGTTATGACCGCCGGTTAAATAAATGATCAGGAATTGGTTTGCCATATTTTTTGTCAGTTTATCGCTTTCATTTTTCCAGGCGAGGGCATCTCATATTGTGGGCGGGGAAATGACTTATAAATACCTGGGAGATAGTACTGCAGGGCCACTTAAATTTCACATATACGTTGTTAGCCTTAGTATTTATGAAGATTGCTTTAATGGCCAGGTTGAAGCCATTGCACAGGATAATCCTGCATTTTTCGGAGTGTTTGATGCAGGTTCACATGCCACTATAAGGATAGATACCAATATCTTCTTTACGTCAGCTGTTTCTGTTCCTGCTAACTTTAATAATTCATGCGTGGCGAATATTCCCCCGGTATGCCTGCTTAAAAAGACGTTCGTTAAAAGGTATGCTTTGCCTGTAAATGCTGCTGGCTATGTGGTATCTTATCAGCGGTGCTGCAGGAATAACCAGGTGATGAATATACTGGACCCGGGCGACAATGGCTCTACTTATTATTGCACCATACCACCAGAGCAGATCACTAACAATAGTGCGGTGTTCACTAATTATCCGCCCCAGATCATATGCCTGAATAACCCACTGTTTTACGATAACTCTGCTACCGATGCCGACGGGGATTCGCTCAGCTATGGCTTTTCCCCGGCGCTGCTTGGCGCCACAGATGCCAATATAAAGCCAATACCTTCACCCCCACCTTATGATACCGTAAAATATATTACCCCTTTTTCTTCAAAAGTGCCTATGACCGGTTTTCCGGCGATACAGATAGACCCGGTTACCGGGCAGATAACCGGCACCCCAAACAGGCTGGGCCGTTACCTGGTAACTGTGTATTGCAATGAGTATCGCGATGGAATACTGATCAATACAATAAAAAGGGAATTCCAGTTTGTGGTAACCAGTTGCACGAAGGTAGTAGTGGCAGATATGCCGCAATACTCTACAGAACCCAATACTTATATTGTGGATTGCGAGGACTATACTGTCCACTTTGTGAATACGAGCACAGGTGGCTTTAACTATCACTGGAATTTTGGGCTGCCGGAAGCGCAGGCCGACACGTCGGGTACGTTTCAGCCTACTTTTACCTACCCTGATACGGGGACCTTTGAGGTTAAGCTAATAGTAAACCCAGGCTCTACGTGCCCGGACAGCATTTCGAGGTTCGTGAAGATATACCCGAAATTCCACGCCGATTTTTCTGATAGCGGCAGCTACTGCCTGGGGGCTTCTTTGAGTTTTCAAGACCTTTCCAGCGCAACGATAAAGCCTATTAACTCGTGGAAATGGAACTTTGGTGATGGTGATAGCATCTTCTCTCAAAACCCGGTGCATACCTATACATTTGGCGGCACTTACAATGTAATACTCATATCGGGGAATATTAAGAACTGCGTGGATACCGTGGTAAAGCAGGTGATGATAGATAACTTCAGGCCATTTGCGGGAAACGATACCGTAATAGTTAAAGATGAAAGCATACAATTTAATGCTACGGGTGGCGTATCTTATACCTGGTCTCCGGCAGATAACCTGGACAAAGTGAAAGGCCATGATCCTGTGGGGCACTACCCGGATACCGGCCAGTATGTCTATTATGTGCATGTAGGTAATGAATACGGCTGTGAGGGTGACGACACACTAAAGGTGAGAGTGGTAAGCCTTGCCTCTTTTTCTTTGCCTACAGGGTTTACTCCTAACGGGGATGGCAGGAACGATATTTTCAGGCCGATAGCTGCGGGGTATAGCGGGATAAAGTACTTCAGGGTATACAACAGGTGGGGACAGGAGGTATATTACAGCACTACACTTGAAACGGGCTGGGATGGAACGTATAATAACAAACAGGCCGATATAGGAACTTATTACTGGGAGATCAGCTTCACCGATAGATTTGGGAAGGATAGTTTTTTAAAAGGTGATGTAACTTTGATAAGGTAATGGCCAAACAACTACTTTTGCAATATCCAGGATAATAATTAATGAAAACCTTTTTCAAAGCTGCGGTATTATCACTTCTCCTGTCGCTGTGCTTAACAGATGCGAATGCCACGCACATTGTGGGTGGGGAAATGACCTATCAATACCTGGGAGACACCACTTTTTCGGGTACACTGTGCCGTATATACAAGATGAGCCTAAGTATATATGAAGATTGTATAAACGGCGCTCCCGAAGCTATTGCGGAAGATAACCCGGCCTATATTGGCATATTTAGTACCCACATCAGCCCTTCGGATAATTATGCTTACATAGATACTTCTGTACAATTTACAACTGCGGTTTCGGTACCTGCAAATTTTACTAATGCCTGTGTAAAAAATGTACCGCCTACGTGCCTTATTAAAAAAACCTTTATTAAGACCTATTATTTGCCTGTTAACGCCTCTGGCTATACCCTTACTTACCAACGATGCTGCCGGAATGGGGTGATCCGGAACATTTACAGGCCCGGCCAAAGCGGGTCTACTTATTTCGGGGTAATTCCACCGCCACCGGTTAAGAATAACAGTGCCGTGTTCAAGAATTATCCGCCCCAGATCATATGCCTGAATAATCCGCTCATTTACGATCATTCGGCCACGGATGCTGATGGTGACTCGCTCAGTTACGGCTTTGCTACGGCACTAAACGGCGCCAGTGACCCGAATTCTTCGAAACCCTACCCTACCCGGCCTCCGTATACAGATAGCGTACAATACCTAAACCCATTCTCGGCCCGGGCGCCGATAAGTGCATATCCGGCTATACACATAGACCCGGTAACGGGAATTATTACCGGCACTCCAAATCAACTTGGCCGTTACCTGGTAGCGATCTACTGCAGCGAATACAGGGATGGCATACTGATCAATACGGTAGTGAGGGAATTCCAGTTTGTGGTGACGGACTGCTCGAAAACTGTGGTGGCAGATATACCACAATTTTCCACTGACCCTAACACCTTTATTGTAGACTGCAAGGATTATACGATACACTTTGTAAATACGAGTTCGGGAGGGTTTGCTTACCTGTGGAGTTTTGGTGTGCCTGGCTCCAGTACTGATATGTCTAATGAATTTGAGCCTACCTATACTTATCCTGATACAGGTACGTTTTCTGTTAAGCTGCTGGTGAACCCCAGCACTACCTGCCCTGATAGTATAACGAGGTTTGTAAAAGTATATCCTAAGTTCATAGCTGCATTCACAGACAGCGGCCGGTTGTGCCCGGGTGTGCCGATAAGCTTTACCGACCTGTCGACCGCTACGATAAAGCCTATCAACTACTGGAAATGGGTATTTGGAGATGGGGATAGCTCTGCAGCGGAAAACCCTGAACATGCCTATAAATATGGCGGCACCTATAATGTGATACTGATGTCGCAGAATGCTAAGAATTGTGCAGATACTGCGGTGAGGCAAATAATAGTGGATCAATTCAAGCCGCTTGCAGGTAATGATACTGTGATAGTAAAAGGGGAAATGGTGCAATTTAATGCTACGGGAGGGCTTGACTATACGTGGTCGCCGCCGGACCACCTGAACAGCACAGACGTGTATAACCCAACCGGCTATTTTCCGGATACCGGGACTTATGTCTATTACGTGCATGTATCGAGCACATATGGGTGCTCCGGTGATGATACGGTAAAGGTATTTGCAGTAAGCCACGCAAGCTTCCTGGTGCCATCGGCCTTTACGCCTAATGGCGACGGTAAGAATGACTATTTCAGGCCGATAGCTGTAGGATATAAGGGTTTGCATTACTTCAGGGTATATAACAGGTGGGGACAGGAAGTATACTACACTACCTCGTTTGAAACGGGATGGGATGGTACGTTTAACGGTAAGAAAGCCGATATAGGCACTTATTTCTGGGAGATCAGCTATACCGACCGGCTTGGTAAAGATGGTTTTTTGAAGGGTGATGTGGAATTACTGAGATAGGCGGATCCCAGGGGTTGTTCATGTTTTTTATTATTATTTTAATTTAAAATCGGCAACTGGCGCGGGTTACGAAGTGTCTTTCGGGGAGGGCTTTAGGTATTTTTGCATATTTTAGGTACTATGGTTCTGGTTGAGCGGATGCAGATAGCTATCATAGATATATTGACTGGATGCGCCGGCATTATTAAGGAAAGTTACAGCGTTTGAATGTGAGGGAGCACCGCGAACCTTCTATAAATATACCCTCAAGAAGGTATAGACATGTGCTCCAATAGGGTTTCTTTTACACCAAAAAAAGATGAGGACTCTATTTGTCTTGTTCCTGGTTTTTATCTGCTGCCAGTCGGTTAGCGCTAAATATGATACTGAATCAATGAGGGATTTTGTGACGCAAACGGTAACCTATGCTACACAGGATTACCCTTACCGGCGAGGCCCCGTAGCTTATAGCGACGCTACAAGCACTACTTACAGCGTTTCTCCACCTTATACGACCGCGTTGGCCAGCCCCCAAACCGAGGAGCAGTTTATAACAACGGATAGTAAGACCGGCTATAGCCTATTTTCTTTTGTATACAGGAACTATGATGGTGTGGCAGCGATCGTTGAAGCGATAACCACTATAAAGGGCAGCGGATACGCTATGAAAAAAGAGCTGACAAAGCTCCCTAATGGTGATCTTGCAGATACGCTGTATTATAAGCATATTGCGGTAGCTATACTAACATTAAATGCTGATAAAACCCTGGGCATCGTAACTATAGGCGTTATAGACCCGAGTGACCGCAGCGCTGCCATGGGTACATTACCACCATCGTACTGCCGCCCATGGCCGGCTACGAAATGGACGGACCACCTGAGCGTGGCAGGCAGCGTGATCGCTGTAAAAGGCTGGGGCGCGGATTTTGACGGCAATTATGATGCGGCTAAAATAGCTAGTGGCGATACTTGTGTGTCTGGCGACTGCTCCAGCGGGCATGGGCGCAAGATACTTGCCAGTATATCGGCTTCAGGAGTGCCGGATATCAGGATAATGGATGGGAAATTCTCGCATGATATTTTTACCGGAGACGGCGTAATGCTCATTGATGGCGAAGGGCCAGAGGTAAATGGTACATACGATATATCGAAGCAAAGAATCAATACAAAAATGAATAGATATGAATCAAAGTGTGTATTCCATCCTAAAGGCAGTAATGAGCCGGTGAATGGCGTGTTCATAGCACCGGAGCGCGAAAGCTTCTATGATAAGAACCCGGATTTTAAGCATTATATAGTCTGTACCTTCCTAGCCAAGAGCGGCGGAGATGTACCGGAGACAGCCTGGGAGCGGGATGTGGAGTATCCGTTCATTTTATGGAAAAATGACGCCTATACCGTTTCGCCAAAGGGCAGAGCTGAGGAAATACACCGGCTGCAGGATAATGCCGAGTATGATGCCATAAAGCAACGCAATGCGGACAACAAGAAATGCAGCTGCTGCGGAGGCCGGGGTACTATTGTGAATAAGTCGTTTAACCATGCTATGGGTGCGGGTATCGGGTATATGAAGTACCAGGATGTGCCCTGTAATTGCTGCCACGGCACAGGTATGGCAAATGACCAGACGGAATATAAGGCAAAGACAGATGGCGGATCGCACCTGGACTATAAGCACTAAAGCATAATTAAGCATATGTGGGATTTGATCGCTTTATAATTAACTTTCAAGAGTTATATTTTCGCAGAATAAATACCAGTCAATTGCCAAAACCGCTAATTTTACCGTATGCTAAATGACATACTAAGAATAGCCGACTTATATGATGCCGGCTTAAAACACGTGCAAAGCAGACGCGACCAATGGCTGAAGAAGCACGAAGAACTAAGAGACCACCTAAAAGAAGTAGCCACCTACCTTAACGCTAATGCAGCCTACAAGCAGGGCTTTTTTATAGATACCATGCACGCCTTTAACGAAGACAATGGCGGCACCTGTGCGGAGATGCCCTCCATTACCTTCCGTACCGGGAGTATGCCGATGCACATATCGTTTAAGAACGGTATAGGCGAGCAGAAGGAATATAATGAGGACGGCTTCCGTATAACGTTTACACCTACAATTACCGGGCAGCTGATAGTGCTGCTGTTTCCGCATGGCAGCGATATTAATAAGGCTGCAGCGGAGCCACAGTATGCTACCCTGTCGGTAATAGATGAACCGGAACAACTGACCATGGACATTGCCGACCAGATAATAGAAAAAGGTATGCAGGGTGCATATTACAGCAGCTTTACCGGTATGGGAGAAACCGGACCTGGAGCCGGAGACCAAAATGACCCGGCAGCAATGCTGAAGGCGCCCAAGCATAACCCAATAGGCTTTAAACGGTATGAAACTACAGAACAGGCTAACTAACTACCTGCTGTGTGCGGCGGTACTACTGGCATGCTCGTGCAACAACGAGAACAAGCCCACAGGCACAGCCAGCACTAACGCTGCAGATACCAGCAGTAACGCGGTGCAGGTAGCGGCTATAATACCTTACGAGATACTGAATGAATACGAGCACGACCCGGCGGCATTTACCGAAGGGCTGGAATATAAAGACGGCGTGCTGTATGAAAGTACGGGACAGTACAGCATATCTGACATACGGAAGGTGGACCTGAAAACGGGTAAGGTGCTGGCAGCTGAAAAGATGGAGCGAAGGTACTTTGGCGAAGGCATGACGCTGCTGAATGGCAAGCTATACCAGCTTACCTACCGCGAGGGTAAGGGCTTTGTGTATGACCCGGCCACGCTGAAAAAAGAGCAGACCTTTACTTTTAATGCGCCGGAAGGATGGGGCATGACCAATAATGGGGCCTGCCTGATATTTGACGATGGGGGCAATGTGCTGCACTACCTGGACCCCGCAACATTTAAAGAGGTAAAGCAACTTACCGTGACCGATGAACATGGCCCGGTAAACGAGATCAATGAGCTGGAAATGATACATGGCTTCATATACGCCAACCAGTGGCAGACCGATAACATACTGAAAATAGATACTGCCACAGGCCGCGTGGTAGGCCGAGCCGACCTAAGTACCCTGCGCCAGCGCACGGGCATAGCGCCTATCTCCGGCAACCCGCATGGGCCCGATGTGCTGAATGGCATAGCCTATGATGCCGCTACCAACCGCATCTTCATTACCGGGAAGAACTGGCCTAAGCTGTTTGAGATAAAGCTGGATAACTGATACCAATTGGACATTGAAGTTTGGCGCGAAAGAATTTCACGCAAAGCCGCAGTCTACATGTTATGTTTTAAAGGCCGCAAAGGTGTAACGTTGTGCAGGTCTTTAAAGTTTAACTGGTATAATGGTGTGGTTCGTTTTATCTCACCACATCTTCGGCCTGGCCGATGGTTTCTACCTGGATGGTATACATAATTGCCTTGCTGTCGGTGGTGTATAGCAATGTATTCCTGAGGCGCTGCTGCTCTCTTATGGGTACTGTATTGTTGATGGCGTTTAAGATAGAGATAGCGAGGGTATCGCCTTTGGCGATCTTATTTACGGGTATCTTTTCCGGGTAGTATTTTAACCCTTGCTGCGGCTTTTTGTTTGCGGGAACTTCTTTGTGCACTTTGGTAAACTCGCAGTTTACTGCCCGCCCCCCTGTTACCCACACAAAGCTGCGGGGATAATCCTGGCTTTGCCACACTATGATAAAATGCGTATCTGCAGCTACCAGCTCTTTCTTTTGCAGGGTGCGCTGCCTGTAGGCTTCAACCAGCTGTGCATCGCCTGGCTGCAGGGTTACATCAGCATGCTGCGCATAGCTGTGGGTGGTGAATAGCAGCACTGCTGCCAGCGCGGGAAATATCCTTTTATAGCACATTACGTAAATGTAAATAAACTTTTGAAGGCAATTGCCATGGGCTTACCATTATTATGAGCTATGCAGGCGCCTGCTGTTAAAAATGTTCCTTTGAAAATTAAGTATCGGTTAGATACACGCATTTTAAAATAGTATATTTTATTTATAACTCGTGTATTATCAAGACGTAATCACCCCTAAAATTGTCGTTTTACACCCGTGGGTCCGAAAAGGGCGCTGTATATTTGGGAAACAAATATTTAGCGTGTGAAAGGGGCAGATGCTTAACTTCTAATTTTATATTTTATATGAGCGTACAAGAACAGATCAAGGAGTACATTGCCAACCAACTTGAACCAAAACGCAGTGACATGCAAACGCTGCATCAGCGCATACTTCAAGTATCGCCGGAATGTAAATTGTGGTTTGAAGATGGTAAAAACAGCGAAAATAAAACCGTCAGTAACCCTAACATCGGCTATGGATCGTATACCATAAAATACGCTAATGGGACCAGCAGGGATTTTTTTAGAATTGGGCTGAGCGCAAACAAAACCGGGATCTCTGTATATATCCTTGGTATAAAGGATAAGACCTACCTGGCCGAAACGTATGGGAAAGAACTGGGCAAGGCAAGCGTGACCGGTTATTGCATTAAGTTTAAAACGCTGAAAGATATAAACATTGATGTGCTTGAAGCAGCAATACGATATGGGCTTGAGATACAGCATGTGGGATAATAAAGAATGTGTAGACAGGCCATATATATATGGTGTGGATACGCCCAACAGCAGCTCATCATTACCTGATAGAGTTGCTGCTATTATTTATTAAATCCCTGCCTGAAAGTACTTATCGTTGGCGATTCAGCGGGTCATTTTGGTAATATTGCCCGAGAACTATTGGCCGGGGATTAGCGTTCTGCCGTGCATTGAAAGCTGCAAACAGCTCTTCGCGTTCGCGCCTGTATGGAGCGTCTGGATCGGGGTCTACAAGCGGCTTTTCCTGTGTCCGTGTTTTAGTAAGAGGCTCTTCCATGGCGGGTTCCGGTGTGTTTTCCGGGGAGGAGTAGGCTATTTCTTCCGTGTATGCTTCTGCCCTGTTTTTCTTTACATTGTTCTTTGTGTTTCCTGCCTTTTGAGCTTGTTTTGCCCGTAAGGCATCCTGTTCATCGATGATCCTTTGACTCTCGGCATATTCTTCCGGGGTTTCGTGGGGGTATGGTACCCTGCGGATAACAATTTTTTCGGGCTTATCGGCGTCTTTGCCTGCCTGGTACTCGCGCAGGATGGGGGCGAGCTTGCTGATGAGGTTCATACGGGCTTGTATACGCAGGCGGCTGCGGCTAATGGCTTCGCGATTTTGCACCTGATATTTTTTTCCGTTTTTTACTATGGTCATGTAATCGTTGGTGCTGTCGTCGGCGATCTCGAGAATCTCCTCGGCGAGGTGGTTGAGCTGCATGACTTTCGCGTGTGCATATTTTTTACGGAACTCGTGTTCCTTATTATATATCCAGTCGGTGACGGTGGAATAAGGTACTTTGAGCTGCTTGCAGATGTGGCGCAGGCCGATGCTGGAGGTGGCGGTAGCCTCGCATATTTTGTCGCCGAGCTTTGCGGTATACATGTTTTTAATTTGAAAATTTGGTGATTTGAAAATTTGAAAATGATGGAGCGAGATGCCCTGATGATTTGATTTTTGAGGGTAAAGTTCGGGGAGGGGAATTGGAGTGGGAAGTTTGTCTGAACTCGAATTTGGGGGAATTTTTGGAATTGAAGAATTTTTTCGTGTCTGGCTTGAGTGACGTGCGTTTCAAGGCGCTTCCGGTGCATCAGCGAAACATTTGCAGACGGGTGTGGAGCATGCGTGGTGTGGTGTGGAGCATGCGTGGTGTGGTGTGGAGCATGCGTGGTGTAGAGACGCAATGCATTGCGTCTCTACGTGGCCTGCATAATTTTTATTATGCGGCACCGTGTTTTTTCCCGTTTTATTTGTTTGAGTGAAGCATTAGATTTGCGGCAAACCCAGTACGCAAATGAATAAGATATTTGCCTGTTTTTTGACGTTATTGCTGATAACGGGCTGCTCAAAGAGTAAAAGAGACCTATATGCCCAAACGGATTCGTTTGTTACCTCGCTGGCTACAACTTATGAGCACTATGGGCTGTTTGACGACAGCCATGCTACCATAACTACTGACGGCGTATATAAAATAAATCCGCTGGGGAGGCTGATCAATGTGAGAATTGAAAAGGAGGTGAGTGATAAAGAATATGAGGAACTAAGGGCCGACCTGGAGCGGCATTATAAAGATGATAAGCGGGTGAACAAGGTTTATATATGTGGCGGGGGTACTGTGATGATAGATTGTAGGAATTGATGTTGTAATTTGTCTGGCGCTGGTACGCGGAAATGTTGAGACGCGCCGAGGATGTAACTTCATTAAGCGACAGAATCAGTTTTGCCGGACGGAGTCCTGCGTTTTATTACTGGATTTAAGTGACGCTGCGCTAAACACTTAAACCAGTGTGGGGAAAGCGCCCGAGCGTGTGCCCGGTCTTATTATGCAGCGGGGGTTAAATGTTGTGGGCATTTTTTGAGAAAAGTTACGGCGGGGGGATTTGAGTGGGAAATGTGGCGTGGTGTACTGTAGCGAGACGTTTCGATCAACGCGACCATTCAGCACTATTAGCTGGAAAAGAACCAAACCAAGTGTTATCTTGCAAAGCCATGCAAAAAATGGACACACAACGTAATCAATAGGTAGGATTTAACTTATAGACTCCGACAAAACGAATTGAAATGCAGTTATTGAAATCAGGCTTAATAGATTAATTTTATCCAAACACAATCATTGGTATATGTTAAGTGAATTAGATGTCACCAACTTTACTGCTTTTGAGAGAGCTACATTTAAATTTTCTCCCGGGCTGAACGTTATTGTTGGCGCAAATGGATCCGGGAAAAGTCATATTCTGAAACTGGCATATTCGGTTGCTAAAACAAGTTTCAATCAAAAGGATCCCCACAGGCAGAGTAAGGCTGTTTGGCAAAAAGCTATTGCGGATGACCTTATGAAGATATTCAGACCTGAGAATCTTGGCAGACTCGCTCGAAGGCAGCAAGTTGCAACTAACACAAAAGTGAGTGTGAAATTTGAAAAACTTAGGGATGCAAATTTTTTGTTTAGCTTTTCAACAAAAAGCAGTACTGATGTAAAAGTGGAGAACGAAATCCCTACGAAATTTGCTCCAGCTACGCCAATCTTCATACCTACAAAGGAATTACTTTCTCTTTTTCCCGGGTTAAGAGCGCTCTATAACAGCCGCGAATTATCTATCGATGAAACTTATCCTGACTTGTGTGAACGACTGGAACATCCTTTATTAAGAGGCCCAAGGTTAGAAAAAATAAAAAATATCGTAGAGCCTCTTGAAGAAATGGCTGGAGGAGAAGTGAAAAACGAACATGGAAAATTTTACATGTACCAAACTGAAGGCGGCAGATTAGAAATTGATTTGGTTGCCGAGGGATTAAGAAAACTGGCAACTTTGGCGTTTTTACTAAAAAATGGTAGCCTTACGGATACTACTGCCTTATTTTGGGATGAACCAGAATCGAATCTGAACCCCCTGCTTATTAAAAAGCTGGCGCGGATGCTTATGCTTCTTTCGGCTAAAAAATTCCAGATAATAATTGCTACACATAGCCTTTTCCTTTTGAAGGAACTGCACATCCTGAGTAAGGAAGCAGAGGCTAATAAAGTGCGTTATTTTGGCCTCTCTGCCAGCCAAAATTCTGCAACTATTGTTAGTTGTGTGGATGATTTGGAAACGCTACCCGATATTGCATCACTGGATGCAGAATTGGAACAGACAGATCGTTTTTCTGACGCTTTAAACAAAGAAGATGCCGACGATAATTGACGAAGGACAGTTGCGTTTTACATTTCCAAACCTATGGCAAGCCGTTCAATACGATGCGGCTGAATTTTACAGAATGCATATTATTCCTACTGCGGCGAATCTGAAGGCCGTAGATTTTATTGCTATTCCTCATCCGGAACTCAATAGTCTATTAATGGTTGAGGTAAAGGACTTTAGAGGACATGCAGCGGAAAACGAAAATCGCATTGTAACTGGCGACTTAGTGCTTGAAGTCGTTGAAAAAGCAATGCATACATTGAGCGCAATTTACCTCGTCAAGTATTGCGGTGATCACGAACTTTCCAACTTCGTTACAAAAGCCTTGACTCCCCCTGCTAAAATTGAGCTGGTTTTATTCATGGAAGAAGATACTATAACGGTTCTTCATAGAAATGACACCAGAGGAAAGTTACGTAAGCTTCGTAAGGAACAACGCATAAATGATATGACACTATCGCTGAGACAAAAACTAAAAAATACGGTAGGTATAAGAAGCAAGGTGCGAAATACGGAGACAATTGAAACAAGGGAAGGATTTACAGTAGTACCTATATAATATTAACCCTCTTACCTGAGTTATAAATCTTCGTTAATGTGAGTAGCTCGAAACCCACAATACGAGCGTTTATTAAAATATTTTTGACATAAAAAAGCTTGGTGGGTGTTATCCAATTAGTTTTCTGCGGACCAGATGGGACTCGAACCGAAGATTCTAAAAATAAAAGTGTATTGTCTCAAAATTCTACCCCTCTACACTACCGCCTGCTGCTTAAAGTGCTCTTTGAAGACGCCGATGAGGTTGGAGCTGATGACTTTGCTGGCTACGTCGACCATGTTTCGGAAGGCGAAGGCGTGGGCTATGCCGTGGCTGATGATGACGGGGCTGTTGATGCCGAGGATGGGGGTGCCGCCGTAGTTCTCAAAATTAAAGTTGTCGAGGAATGGGTCTGTGAAGCCTTTTTGTACGCGGAAGATGTCGTAAACTGACTCGGCCATTTTGAGGGCTACGTTGCCTACAAAGCCTTCGCATACTATTACTTCGGCGCGGTCGTAAAACAGGTCGCGGCCTTCTACGTTGCCTACGAAGTTGATGCCGGGCAGTTCTTTGAGCAACGGGTAGGTGGCCTGGCAAAGGACGTTGCCCTTGCCTTCTTCTTCGCCTATATTCAGCAGGGCTACGCGGGGGCTTTCTATGCCATGCACGTGCTGCGCATAAAGGGAGCCGAGCTGGGCGAACTGCAGCAGGTGCTCGGGCTTGCAGTCGGCATTGATACCGGAGTCGAGAAGGCAGTTAAATTTATTGTCGAGGCGGGGCATCGGGGTGCCTATAGTGGGGCGGAGAATGCCATCTATGGCTTTTACCGAATACAGTGCGCCCACCAGCATAGCGCCAGTATTGCCTGCGCTGATAAAGGCATCGGTCTTGCCCTTCTGGAGCATGCCGAAGCCTACAGCTATACTGGAATTAGGTTTTTCTTTAAGCGCCCTGGTAGGATGCTCGTGCATGCCTATGGTATCAGGCGCTTCAACAAAAGTGAAGCGGTGCTGGTGCGCATCTATGAGTGACATATACGGCGCAGCAGCATCTGCATCGCCAATGAGCACCAGGTGCACCGACGAATCAGGCACCTGCTCAAAAAACATCTGAGCGCCTTTTATGGCTTCGGCGGGGGCGTAATCCCCGCCCATAATGTCAAGCCCTATCTTCATCGGGTGAAAATAATAAGTTTATTGATTGGTTTCACCCTCTGTCTCTGTAGTCACCGGAGCCTTGTCTACTACCACTTTACCGCGGTAATACAGCTTTCCTTCTACCCAATGGGCGCGGTGACGCAGGTGGGTCTCGCCGGTTGTGGAGTCTACGCTCCATGTTTCGGCTGTGGCCTTGTAATGCGTACGACGCTTTGCGCCCCTTTGTTGTGAGTGTCGTCTTTTAGGATTAGGCATTTTACTCTATTTTATATTGTTGTTTAAATTTAATACTTATTTCTTTTTTTCCAAACCCGGGCTTACGGTTTTTTCGGTTTCACCCTGGCCTTTGGCGGTTTAGCCTCTTTAAATGTTTCCAGCGCTTTCCAGAGCGGGTTTTCATTTGGCTCTTCGGGTGTTTCCGACAGCTTGTCGAGCAGCTTTAACGCCTGCTCGTTGCATGCCGATGTTCCGTCTGCGTTATCGGGGTGTATATGCTGCAATGGCACGCTGAGCATTACAAACTCATACAGCCAGTTGCTTATATCTATCACCGTTTCGTTGCGGGGTATAAATACCACATCGTCTTCGTCTTCTATCTTCGCGGTTTCTTCGCCTGTAAGCTTTATTATGAGATCAAATTCGTCCCACAGCCTCAGCTCAAAATCGTCTCCACACCTGTCGCACGGCACAGTTACATGCCCATCTATGTCAAAGTGCAGCATGAAAAAACTTTCATGCTTATCAAACCCAAGGGTTACGCGCGCATTCCAGTCTTTAAAGCCTTCCTCCACTTCCCGCTCCTCCATAAAACGATCGTCGAGATCGTAAATATATGTGTGCGGACCGAGCTTTAACCCTTGCCAGGCAATCTCAAATTCCCGGTTATGCTTCATACCCAAACCCCAAAGAGGCTTTTTAACTATATTATCCCTATACCGTTTTACTGGTTAAGGGTTTCCAAACGGGTTGCAAAGGTAAGGAAAAAATCTTGTGATTTACATCAATTTATTTCGCTTTACTAAAAATGCGTGCAGCACCTCATCTACCGGCTGAGAGAGGTCTACCGCTACCCTATCTATCTGGTATTGGTGGCAGCGGTTTTCTATCATCTCCTGGAAATCGCGCATTTTACTTATGTATTGTTCTTTTATCTGTTGCGGCTGCAGCTTTATACGGTCGCCACTTTCCATATCTACAAATTCGTAGGGCCTGTTCTCAAATTCAAAAGCCAGCTCCTGCGCACCGTCTACTATATGGAATAATATTACCTCGTGTTTATTATATCTCAAATGTTGCAGTGACGAGAACAGGTCTTCTATGTTATCGGCATCGTCCATCATATCGCTAAATACCACTACGAGTGAGCGTTTGTGCATTTGCTCCGCTACCAGGTGCAGGGCTTTTGAGGCGTTGGTTACCTTGTTCTCTGTAGTTACGTCCATCACCCGCTGCAGCTCATTAATGAGCATACGGTAGTGGCTGTGTGTGGAGCGGCATTCGGAGAGATAATTGACCTGGTCGTCGAACAGTGCGAGGGCGGCAGCATCGAGCTGGCGCTTCAATAATTGTATAAGGCTGGCTGCGGCTACGCAGGAGAACTGCAGCTTGTTTAGCTTTTTATCGTCTTTGGGAAACTGCATGGACGATGAGGTATCTACTACGAGGCAGCAGCGCAGGTTGGTCTCCTCTTCAAAACGCTTGATGAATAATTTGTCGGTGCGGCCATATACGCGCCAGTCTATGTGACGGAGTGGGTCGCCGGGGTTGTAGAGGCGGTGCTCGGCAAACTCTACCGAAAAGCCATGAAACGGGCTTTTGTGCAGCCCTATGATAAAACCTTCTACCACCTGCCGGGCTATCAGTTCTAAATTATGATTAAGCGGTTGCTGAAGGACCATTGTATTTATTTGCGACGAAGTTAGCGAAAGAAGAGAATAGATAATTTGGGGCTGGTCATTTTAACATTCCGGGGTAAAAGTGGGTGTACGCTTTGTCAATAAAGCCATCGCCTATTTCATACATGTTGTGCGGGGTGTACATGATCACCAGGCAATCAGTGTTTTCCAATGCTTTTATCCAGTCTGTTTCTGCTGTTGGGTGATGCGCTTCTCTCGCCAGGTCGCCGGTTTGGTATAGCTCGTTGAAGTAATACCATATCTGCCAGCCGGTATTGGTATTGTCCATCACGCCAGCCATCTCCCATTGAAACAGAAAACTATCGCCCAGGTAAATGATCTTAGGTTTGGTCATGGTGCTGCTTGCCGGGTAGGTGACATTAGGGTAGCTGAATGTTTCTTTGGTAGTTGGGTAAATTAAGTTGAGGGTTAGGGCGAGGTCGTTGTCTGAATATCGTGGCTTGCTGGTATGCTCTACCCTGTCCCATACGGGGTGCGGCATGTGGATGTTCCTTGCTTTTTCTATATATCTTTCCAGGCTATCGGCCGCAAGCAGGCACCCGTACATAGACCAGTGGTAGCCCTGTTTAGGGTACAGCACCTCTGTACTGATGTGCTTTAACTGCATAAACCATGCGTTAAAGTCTACCTGGTTAATGCCATGAGAATCAGCAACTTTTATGTATACCTGATAATTGTCGGGACCTTTACGCAATGCCTTATACGTGGCGGGAATTTCATCCTCATAATAGTAGGCTTTATCTGGAGAATAGACCAGTACCATTGTTTTGCCCAAGTGGGTAAGGGTATCTTGTATGGCTTTCAGCTTGCGCACGTTTTCTGATATAACACTATAGCCTGCGTAGTCTTTGCCGATAAAAGGATCGAGAAATTCAGGCGTCAGTAAAGAGGTGTCGGTGCCGAGGATGATCTTATTGGAGCGGAATTTTGTAAACAGCGAATAGTCGAGCTGGCTGCCTAGCCTTATGAGGTCTGGCCTGAAGCCTACATTGTCGTTATAGTATTTTGTTTTGTCCCTGCAGTAAGAGCCATCGAACCATTTATCCCATGCAAAATCAACATCGGGTGAGGTTGTAAACCAGCCATATAATCTGCCACTGGTAATAAACGAAAAGTTCTGCTGCAGCAGCGGCAGGAAAAGGAACGCGAAAATGACGTAGAACAATATGTGTTTTCTTTTGTCCACCATCATTTGTTTCCCGGATAAAAATGTTGATAGATCTGCTCTGCAAAACCTTGGTCCATCTTGCTCATGTTGCGAGAGGTGAACATAATAACTATACAGTCGGCATCGTCAATTTGCCTTATACGCTCACTATCGTTCAGCATATGCATGGCCTTAAGGCTGTTGTCCTTATCTATAATGCTTTGGTTGTAGTACCAGATATGCCAGGTGCTGTCGGTATTTTGTAATACCCACTGGTCTGTCCATTCAAAAAGAAAGCTGTCGCCTATGTAAATGACCCTGGGCTTTGTGGCCTGCCTATCACTGGTATACCGTAATTCCGGGTAGCTGAAAGTTTCGTGCGCCAGCGGCCATACCAGGTTCATTGACCGGGCAATATCGTCGTCTTTATAGCGCGGCTTATCGGTATGCTCTATTTTATCCCATACCGGGTGTATCATATGAATGTTCTGGCGGCGCTCTATATAGCGGGTAAGGCTGTCTGCGGCTATCAGCGATCCGTAAGCAGACCAGTGAAACCCTTGTTTGGGGTACAACAGTTCCGGGCTGCTGTTTTTCATTCCCCGAAACCATGCGTTGAAGTCTATTTGCTCGAGGCCCAGCGAATCGCCTATCTTCTTGTAGGCTTCATAATTACTCATGCACTTCACTGTGTCTTTATACCTTTTAGGAAAATACTCGGGGTAATAAAATGCCTTGCAGGGAGCATGTATGAATACTAACGACTTGCCCAGTTTGCCTAGTGTATCCTGTATAGCCTTTAGCTTTCTTACTTTCTCCTGTATATATGGGTAGCCGTCATAGTCCCTGCCCAGGTAGCTATAGATATACACATCCTGGAAAATGCAGGAGTTCTCGCCAAGCAGCCGCCATTCCGAATGTATTTTTTTAAACAGCGAAAAATCGACCTGGTTGTTTAGCCTTATGATGTCTGGCCTTAGCCCCATATTATCGTTGATATACTTGCTTTTCCTATTCCAGTATATTCCGTCAAACCATTTTTCGGGGGTAAATATAGTATCGGCGGCAACTATATATTCCCCATTTAGCGGGGCGCTTTTAATAAAAGGAAATGCCTTTTGCAGCATGGGCAAAAAGAGTATGCTGAAAAGCAAAAAAAGTAAGCCATTCTTTATTTTATTCCCGGTCATTAAAAAAAGCGCTACAATTATTTGATCATTGGTTTGGCTGCGTAAAAGTGGTCATACATTTTCTCTACAAAATTATTGCTCATCTTACTAAGGTTTGGCGATGTAAACATGATCACAATAACGTCAGCTTTGCCGACCTGTTCAAAAACATATTCGTCATTAAAAGGCTGGCAAGCATCTTCATTGTAAGTTCTATTTATTAATTCCCTGTTGTAATACCATATTTGCCAGTCGCTGTTCACATTTTCCATCACCCACTGGCGCATCCATTGAAACAAGAAGCTGTCGCCTACGTATATGACTCTTGGCTTTACTGCGGTTTTGTCTCCGGCAAACCTTACCACCGGGTAGCTGAATGTTTCTTTTGTAAAGGGCACTACGAGGTTCATCGACTTTGCTATATCATCATCTTTATCTCTTGCCTGCATCGTATGCTCTATACGCTCCCAAACGGGATGCACCATATGTATATTGCGCAGGCGCTCTATGTACCTAATAAGGCTATCTGCCGCCAATAGCGATCCGTAAACCGACCAGTGAAATCCTTGCCTGGGATATAGCAGCTCTTTGCTTTCATATTTCATGGCCGGGAGCCATGCATTAAAGTCAATTTGATTGACACCTGCTGCGTCGCCGAGGCGTTTATATGTTTCCAGGTTTGTAATACCCCTGGCGGTATCTCTTAATTTCTTTGGTATATGCTCCGGGTAATAATAAGCTTTCGACGGAGCATAAACAAAGATCAGCGATTTGCCCACCCGGGCCAGCGTATCCTGCAGGGCCTTTAACTTTGTCACCTTTTCCTGTATGTATGGGTATCCGTCAAAATCTCTTCCAAGGTAGCTGTATATATACGTGTCCTGGCACAGGCTTGAATCATCGCCCAATAACTTCCATCCTACCCGTATTTTCCGGAACAATGAATAATCCAGCTGGTTATTCACTCTTACAAAGTCTGGCCTGAAACCAAGATGATCGTTTAAGTATTTGCTTTTACCATCCCAATACGAGCCGTCGAACCATTTATCCGGTTTAAATTCCACATCAGCGCTGTTCTGGTATCCCCCGCTCAGCGGGGCGCTTTTAATAAATGGGAATGCCTTTTGCAGCATAGGCAAAAAGAGAATCGCAAAAAGGAAAAAGAATAAGCCGTTCTTCGCTTTGCTGCCCATGGCTAGAACCGGAAATAGATAAATGGGTTAAAGGTAGAAACCGTGATACGCCCTGCCGAAATAATACATAGCAGCAACGTAACAAACGCCATTACAAAGTGAAGCCTCAGCGAATAATCGGAATAAAATATACGCTGCTGTATCTTTAGCCCCCACACAGGCAGAGTGAAGAACGAGAAGAATGCCGCAACTACCAGTATGAATTTGTATTCCGTATCGGGCTGCCACATGCCTACATTGTTATGCCATGAGAACATGCGCTGCAAATAGCCAATGGCGTAATGAAAATACTCCAGCCTGAAAAATACCCACCCTACCAATACCACCGCAAAAGTGTAAATGAAGGAAGCCTTACCTAGTTTTGCCAGCCACTTGCCGAGAAAAAGGCGCTCTATAACAAGGAAGAAGCCATGGTATGCTCCCCATATGATAAAGCCCCACGCCGCGCCATGCCATAAGCCCGAGGCAAGAAACACCAGCCACAGATTAAAATAAAGCCGCCACTTGCTGCTTACCCTGTTGCCACCAAGTGGTATGTACAGATAAGTACGCATCCAGTTGCCCAATGTTATATGCCACTTTCTCCAGAAATCTGTAATGGAAGCCGCGGTATATGGATTATTAAAATTTTCAGGGAAACGGAAACCCATCATTAGCCCCAGGCCTATGGCCATATCGGAATAGCCAGAGAAGTCAAAGTATATCTGGAAGGTGTAGGAAAGGGCGCCAAGCCATGCAGTGGTAGTGCCCAGCTGATCGTGAGGAATGTTAAAAATGGCATCGGCGCTGGCACCTATGGTGTTGGCTATCAGCACCTTTTTGCCCAGCCCAATGAAAAACCGGTATAGTCCCCGCAGCTTATTATCCGTGGTTTCATGCTCAGTGTGGTCGTATATCTGCCCTGCAAAATCGTGATACCTTATGATAGGCCCGGCTATGAGCTTTGGAAACAGTATGATATATAGCTGGTAATCCCAAAAGTTCTTTAATGGTTTATGAATGCCCCGGAATACATCGACCACATAAGTAATGGTTTCAAAAGTATAGAAGGATATACCAATAGGCAACACTAGCTTTGTCCATGATAGCTGGTGTACGCCCAGCTTGCCAAAGATGGCATTCAGGTTTTCAACAAAGAAATTGCTGTATTTGAAATAAAACAACAACCCCAGGTTGATAGCCAGCGACAAACAGAGTAAGGCAACCCTTCGTGACCGATTCTCTGTAGCCGACATAAGGCGCACTACATAGAAATCTACAACAGTGGTACCTAAAATAACAAAAATAAACCGTGGAGCCCCAAAGGAATAAAACAATATACTGCCTGCCAATATCACGGCATTCTTATATCTCTTATCAGCCAGGTAATAAAAGAAAAAGAACAGGGGCAAAAAGTAAAATATAAATGCTATGCTGCTGAATACCATTTTTAAATAAGATCGGGATTTCCTACAAAATAATAAAAATAATGCTTACCAGTTGTTCAAACGTCAATTGCAATTGTTTCGTATACTATTTAATCTAAGATCGGTGATGCCGGAAAATAATGATCGTATGCCTTTTCAATAAAGCCACTTCCCACATTACTAAAGTTGGAAGCGGTGTATACCAATACTACGTAATCTGCACTATTAATGTCACCCAACCATTCGTCCCCAGCCAGTGTACGTTTCCTGGCTGATTCATCCTGGTCATACACATCCCATATTTCTCTGAAATAATACCAGAATTTCCAGTCAACATTTACTTTGTCCATAAAATGCTCAAATATCCACATCTCGGTAAAACTGTCGCCGATATAGACCGTTTTAGGCCTTACCATATAATTTTGTAAAGGGTAAGAAATATCCGGGTAGCTATATACTTCCTTTGTATACGGGAAAAAAAAGTTACAGCATTTAACTATGTCATCGTCAGCATATTTTGCAGTATTTGTGTGTTCAACATTTGCCCATACGGGATGCCGCATTTTTATGTGCCGCAGATTTTCCATATAGTTCACCAGGCTATCGGCGGCTAGCATGGCACCATACGTAGACCAGTGTATGCCTGATCTCGTAAATAACAGGTCCTTAGTTTTGCCTTTTATAGCAAGAAACCATGCATTAAAGTCGATCATATTAATACCCAGTGAGTCTGCCACTTTAGTATATATTGCATAGTTAGTTGGCTTCTTGGCGGGATTTTGATAAATACTTTGCAAATATTCCGGGTAAAAGAAAGCCTTTCCGGGCGCACATACCAGTATTAGCGACTTGCCTGCTTTTTTCATCGTGTCTTGTACCGCCTTGAGCTTTTCTGCACTAGTAATAATTCTGTGCATCCCTAAATAATCTCTCCCGGAATATGCCCATATAAAACTGTAATAAAACAAGTAATCATCTTTTGGAGGCGGGATGCTTAGGGGTATTTTGCCAAATAAACTAAAATTCACCTGATTGTTGGTTTTTATCATTACAGGCCTTAACCCCACGGCATCGTTAACATACTTACTCTTCCAGTCCCAATAGGTGCCGCTCCACCACTTACCAATAGAAAAATCAATATCAGGGGCCTGGTCGAATTTTCCATATAGCTTTATACCATCAAATAAATGAAAGGATTGCTGCACAAGTGGCAGGAACAATACCAGCAGCATAAAAAGAAATAATCCCCTCTTTATTTTTTCTTTCATTTATTCATCAAAAATAATCAGCTACTTTATATTGTGTGCATTGATATAAAAAACAGGAAGTTATAAATTTACATGCTAACCTCTGCACTGTGGCGCCACTTTTCTTATTTTCATTAGCATCCTTCCTGTCGCAGCAATTTCATGAGCATAAGGCATTGATCGTTTTAGTAGTCACAGGCATGATTGCTGGGTTGCTGGCGCAAATGATATTGCCCGGCCGCGGTTTTGGCATGGTTACTACTATTATTATCGGTGTTGCCGGCGCGTGGCTTGGTAACAGGTTTTTAAAAGTACATCTCGTTTTTATCACCGACCCAATAATTAAAGAGGTAGCTGCGGCGGTTGTATGCGCGATGTTCCTGGCGCTTATCGTGAATATATTACGGGGCGGCAATGACCGGGATAAAACACACTGGCGGCACAACTAACGAGGGCATAAAATTTGACTAACTTTTTTATCATAAAAAGTTACTGCACTAACACACAACATTTAATATCTTTATCTCACAAACAAAAAAATCATTGCCATGGACACAAACCGCCTCTCAAAAACAATTGAAGCCGCACTCAACGACCAGATGACCAAGGAAGCACACGCTTCACAAATATATCTTTCTTATGCCTCATGGGCGGATAGTGCAGGGTATGAAGGCATAGCCAATTTCCTTTTCCGCCATGCGGCTGAGGAGCGTAACCATATGATGAAAATTCTGGAATACATCCAGAAGCGTGGCGGACGGGTAATAATAACGGCAATACCGGCTCCTAATCCTGACCCGACAAGTGTTAACGATTGTTTCAATAAGGTATTTGAAGCCGAGGTAGATAATACCAACTCCATCTACAGGCTGGTAAAAATGAGCCTTGACGAGCAAGACTGGGCAACCTGGAACTTTATGCAGTGGTTTGTAAAAGAGCAGATAGAAGAAGAAACTATGGCGCTTGACCTTATATCGAAGATAAAGATCGCGGGTGGCGAAACTGCCAATGGCGACGCGCTTTACACCCTGGACCGTGACCTGGAAAACACTCCAGATGACGCACGCTCTGCCGAAACGGTAACTACTGACAATCCGTAATCACATTTAATACCATTAAAAAAGCGGGGAGCTCAATGCTTCCCGCTTTTGCTTTATATAACGCCGTTATTTCTTACATGTCTCTCAGCTCAGTAGTGAAGTTGCGCTTCAGGTTTCTTGCGCTACGCTCGCTTTCATCAAGTATATTCAGTATGCGGCTGCGCACATCATCGCTGAGGCCTTCTATTTCTTCGTCGAGCAGGCTGCGCAGGTCTTCCAGTTCAGCAGCAGTTTTTCCGGTAAGGCGGTAGAATTTGCGTTTCCATTTTTCGGCAGAGTCTGCCAGGTCGCTTCTCAGGTCTTCTCCTTTTTCAGGAGCTAACAGCAGTCCGGCCACAAGCCCTACAAGTGCGCCGGCAAAAAATTTCGATGTGCTCATAATATTAGTTTTTGATGGTTAATTATTTGATTTTAAATTTTTGCCTTACTTACCCCCGCCACCTATTTTGGCTATTACAAAAATGATGAGGCCTATTACTGCAAGTACGAGGAACACCCCTACCCCTACCCCTGTTTTAAAAATATCGCCTATTACCTGGCAACTGCTTAAAGATAACAACAATACAATTATCGAAAATACCTGTAGCTTTTTCATAGCTTTTATAAATTTTGGGTTAGCCTAAACACTATTTCCAGTCTTCGATAAACCCTTGAAAAATTTCATGCCATTGGTTTTCAAAAGGATAGTTATACTCAAAAAAAATGCAAGGCCAAAGCCCTGCATTTGATATAAAACGATCCAAATCCCTAATTCACATTTCTAAGTAAAAGCATTGAACCCCGTAACATCCATGCCGGTTATCAGCAGGTGTATATCGTGCGTGCCTTCATAGGTCACTACAGATTCCAGGTTCATCATGTGCCTCATTATGCTGAATTCGCCGGTGATACCCATGCCGCCGAGTATCTGCCTTGCCTCGCGGCTTACCTTCAGGGCTATGTCGCAGCTATTGCGCTTAGCCATCGATATCTGAGCCGGTGTGGCCCTGTCTTCGTTGCGCAGCACGCCGAGGCGCCAATTGAGCAGCTGGCTTTTGGTGATCTCGGTGATCATTTCTGCCAGCTTCTTTTGCGTGAGCTGGAAACCACCTATAGGCCTGCCAAACTGTATACGCTGTTGTGAATAGCGCAATGCTGTATCGTAGCAGTCCATAGCGCAACCAAGGGCGCCCCAGGCTATACCATAGCGTGCGCTGCTCAGGCAGGTAAGCGGGCCTTTCAAACCCTTTATGGTTGGGAATATATTTTCCTTAGGCACTTTTACATTATCAAAAACCAGTTCACCGGTAGCAGATGCTCTTAGCGACCATTTGCCATGAGTTTCGGGCGTGGTAAAACCTTCCATACCGCGCTCCACCACCAAGCCGTGTATTTCGCCCTGCTCATCTTTTGCCCATACTACGGCAATATCTGCAAATGGTGCGTTAGATATCCACATCTTCGATCCGTTAAGGATCACATGGTCACCCGCGTCGGTATAGTTGGTGAGCATACCTGCCGGGTTCGATCCGTGATTTGGCTCCGTAAGGCCAAAACAGCCCATCCACTCCCCTGTTGCCAATTTTGGCAGGTATTTCATCTTTTGCTCTTCACTACCAAATTTATAGATGGGGAACATAACTAATGAACCTTGCACCGAAGCTGTAGAGCGGATGCCCGAGTCGCCGCGCTCTAACTCCTGCATCATAATGCCGTACGAGATGTAGTCGAGCCCCGCGCCGCCGTACTTTTGGGGAACAAACGGCCCAAAACAACCCAAGTCGCCTAAACCCTTGATAATTTGCTTCGGGAACTCTGCCTTTTGGGCATATTCTTCTATAATTGGGGAAATTTCTTTCTTTACATAACTCCTTACCGCATCGCGGATCAACTTGTGTTCTTCGGTCAGCAACTCGTCTACAAGGTAATAATCGGGGTGCTGGTACAGGTCTTTTTCCATGTTTTTGTTAAAGTTGGGGTGAAAATGTGGCGCAAAGGTAGCATTTTTGACATATTGGTATAATTTTGCACCGCAATTAAGTGTCGTGGTATCTGCTGGCGTTAAATTTATAGGTATATAGTTATTATTCATAACCCTTAAAACCCAATACTACAGTGCGTTTCACAGCGAGTTTACAAATCTATTGCAATTTGTTATAACAAACGTTCATTTGTGGAACGTATTTTGAGTGTTTTTAGATAACTGTTTCCCGGAGATAATTAAAAAAAATATTAAGTATCCGTC